>JBFLKL010000076.1:0-3570 GCA_040883175.1 Synechococcaceae cyanobacterium
CGTGGCCGACCGGGCGGAACAGGGGGTGGGGCAGCAGCTCGATGTGCAGGTACACATCCCCATCAGGACCGCCGCCGATGCCGGGGCCGCCACGCCCGGGGATGCGCAGCCGCTCACCGTCGACCACACCCTTGGGCACACGGATGCGCACGTTGCCGCCCGGCCGCTCCAGGGTCACCTGGGTGCCGCGGCACACCTCGTCGAGCGTGAGCCGGGCGACGGCCTCGATGTCGTGGCCGCGGATGGGGAAGTCCACCCCACCCGGCTGGCCCCGCCGCTGGGAGGAGCGGAACCCCATCTGCTCGAACAGATCGGAGAGGTCCACCTCCTGGGGAGGTTGGCCCTGCCAGAACCGGGTGTCCCACTCCGGGGGCGGACGGAACTCCTCGCCGGGACGGTGGCGACCCAGGTCGTCATAGGCCTGACGCTTCTCCGGATCGGAGAGGGTCTGATAGGCCTCGCTGATCTCCTTGAAGCGCGCCTCGGCTCCCTCCTCCTTGGAGATGTCGGGGTGGTACTGGCGCGCCAGGCGCCGGTAGGCCTTCTTGATCTCCTCCTCGCTCGCGCCCCGCTCAAGGCCGAGGCTCTCGTAGTAGTCCTTGAACTTCATCGAGGGGTCACACCACGGGGCCGCATGGTCGTGGCCCCATCCTCACGCGAGCCGGGGGCGCGTACCGCGCCATGGGCGGCATCCTGATCGGAGAGGTGAGGTTCCCCCGATTTCGCAGCCATGACCAAGGCCGAGATCGTGGCCTCCTCCATGTCAGCGCCGGGCCTCGGCCATGAGGCCAGCACTCGCCTGAAGGCGTCCATTGCGAATGCTCTACTTCTGGGGGCCGTAGTGGTGCCGTCGCTGCGGCTGATGCCTGAAAACCCCATCACCACCGGTGGCCGGAAGGGCGTGAACTGCTGGGCGGTGGCCTCCAGGAAGGCCACCAGGATCGTGATCAGCAGGCAGGGCCCGGTGGGGATGGGCTCAGCGATGGCGAGGCTGCCATCGAGGTTGCGGGCCTGCTGGGTGCTGTTCTCCATGGCTTTCTGCTCAGCGGTGCCGCGCACCTTCTGCAACGCGGGCAGAAAGGGCAACCCAAGGGCGGCGGCCAGCCGCGCAGCCAAGGCCGGCACCAGGTCGGGATGGCGCCGTGACGGGATGCAGGTGACCCATTCCGGCGCCGGTGCCGGCCGCCACTGCTCCAGGAGCTGAACGCAGGCCTGCACCAGGGCGTCGTCGAACTGGCCGGTGACGAACTTGCCGCGCTTCACCAGATCGGCCCAGCCGGCATCGGACCAGAAGCTGAGGGCCTTGCCGGGTTCCGCCTGGCGGTCAGCCGGAATCCTTCCCCGCAGGCCGTAGCCGGACAGCCCGCCCGCCGGCCACTGCTTGCGCGGACTGATGGCAGCCAGGCTCCTGGTGACTGACTCCGGTCGAACCCCTTGGAAAGGGGGCCGAAGCCCCCTGCTGCTCAACCCCCATCCGCCTTGGGCGCTTCCGGGCAGACCAGATCGGCAGCTTTGCGGGCATCACTGAGAACCTTCAACAGCACCCGCGGTGACTCACGCAGAAGCTCGACCCAGTGGCCCAGATAGGCGGAGTGATTGGCCATGGCACTGCCGATCTCGAGGCGATCGCCGAGCAGCACGGCGCCCAGCTCGGCCACCAGCTCCTCGCGGGCATAGGCCCGGCCGCCATCGCCGCCATCGCCCATGCCGCCCGAGAGATCACGGGCCAGCCGGGAGCTGTGGCCCGTGGAATGAATCACCTCATGGGCCCAGGTGGCATAGAGGGCACCGGCCGAGTGAAAGGCACAGCGATCAGGCAGCTGGATGCGATCGGGCACCGGCAGGTAGCAGGCCCGATCTCCCCCGAAGCTCACGGGCACCGGCCAGGCATGGAGGGCGGCCTCAGCCGACGCCAGCCGCTCAGGCTCGGGTCGCTGGATCACCCCCTCGGCCTGGCGGCGCTTTTGGAGCAGCCCGTCCAGCGCCTCGCCCTCCAGATCGGCGGCATTGAAGACCGCCAACGGCCGGTAGCTCACCCAGCTGCGGACAGGCTCACCAGCTGAACCCGACTCCACCAGCTGGCCTTCGCCCCCCTGATGCACCTGGGGCCGCAGCACATGCACCGCCTTGCTGCCCTTGCGGGGGAAGATCCCCAGGGCCTTGGCCTCAGCAAAACCGCACCAGTAGGGCAGGGCTGATCCCCGCAGGTGCATGGCCAGGGTGAGCAGCGCTGGGTTAGCGCCCCGGTAGCGCCGGCCGGAGAGCAGATTCACGTGGTGCCCCCCCGAGGTGGCATCCCACTCGCGCCGCCAGGGGGTGGTGCCGGCCTCCAGCAGGGTGATCAGGGAGGCCACCAGCTTCTCCTCGGGCGAGACCTTGGCAGCTGAAGCTCCTTGGGGTGATCGGGAGGAGCTGGATGGTGAAGCAACAGCCACGGGTGGACAAGCGCAGGACCGCAAGCGCCAGCGCGGCCAGCGTCAAGGGCCGGCCACAGCGCTCCGTGACCCCAGTGCCACCGGCGTCTCATCGCCGGTGGCGGGCCGGCTTGCGAAGCCCCTGCTGGTGCTGGCGGCGCCGGGGCGCAGCGGCGGTGGCGTGATCGCCGGACCCCATGTGCGTCGCCAGTTTTCGCGGAGCCTTGCCGCGACTGGCATCAACCAGCCGGCTCCTGGCCGATGACCCCAGAGAAGCCCATCACCACCGGCGGCTTCATAGGGCCTGAGCGGTGGTGCGGGCCATGAGGTGGAGACGGGATGGGGTCAGAGATGGCGAAGTGCTGTCAGACTGCTGTCGGTTTGATGTCCATTCACCTGGAGGTCTCGGGCAATGGCCACACTCACCCTGCGCAACGTGCCCGACGACCTGGTGGCACGCCTGAAGGCCCGTGCCAGGCGGCACCGGCGCAGCCTCAACAACGAAACCATCGCCGCCCTGGAACTGGCGGATGCTGCGGCCAGCGGGGCGACCCCCCAACCTGCGCCAGAGCCTGTGGACATCGACGCCACCCTGCGACGCATGCAGGAGATCCGCGCCGGGCTGCGGGCCAGGGCGGCGGCAGAAGGTAGGCCCATCCTCGAGCTGCCGCCGCCACCGCCGATGACGGAGGAGGAGAAGGCAGCCGAGCGCGAGCTCTTCGCAAGCCTGCGCAGCCAGTTCAAGGGGCCGCCGCTGACAAGCGAAGAAATCATCACGGCGATCGAAAGAGAGAGCCATCCGCCGGAATTGGATCGCTTTGGTTTCCGAATCAACCAGGAATCCTGATGCTGGTCGCCGATACCAATGTGCTGATTGAGCTCTTTTTGCCAAGCCCCTTCTGCGAGGTCGTTCTGGCTTGCAGAGACGCCGACGACGATTGGCGGCTGCCCAGCCTGTGGGTACCTGAGTTTCGCCATGTGCTTCTGACATTCCTACGGGTAGGCCGGCTCGATCTGTCAACGGCCCTGAACCATCTGGCTGTGGCTGAGCAGAAGTTCCTGCCACGAACGATGACTGTCGACAGCGCCGTGGTGCTGCGGCTGGCCCATCAAGTCGGCTGCTCCAGCTACGACGCTGAATTCGTGGTGCTCGCCC
>JBFLKL010000077.1:0-3545 GCA_040883175.1 Synechococcaceae cyanobacterium
CACCTGCGCCATGCCGACTGGCTGGGGATTCCGCGGCTGCAGGCGCCGCCGGATCCGGCCGGCCCGGGCCTGTGGATCGACGCGCTGCTGGGCATCGGCCAGCGGCGTGCCCCCGGTGAAGCGCTGGAGGAGCTGTTCCGGGCGCGCACGCGGGGGCGCCCCGGGCGGCTGGTGGCCGTCGACGTGCCCACCGGTCTCTGCGCCGACAGCGGCCGCTGCCTGGGGTCAGCAGCGGCAGAGGCCAGCCACACCTACACCCTCGGACTGGTGAAGACAGGCCTGGTGCAGGACAGCGCCCTGCGCTGGGTGGGCGAACTGCGGCGCATCGACCTGGCCCTGCCGCGGCCGCTGCTGGCGGACCTTCCCCCCGCCCAGCCCCTGGGGCTGACGCCGGCTGATCTAGCCGCTGCCCCCTGGCCGGCCCTGGATCCGGCGGCGGCCAAGTACGGCCGCGGCCGGCTGCTGGTGGTGGCCGGCAGCGAGCGCTACCGGGGCGCGGCGGCCCTGGCCCTGGCGGGGGCGAGCGCCGCCGGCATCGGCAGCCTGCGGGCGGCCCTGCCCACCTGCCTGGCCGAGGGGCTCTGGAGCGTTCAGCCCCACGTGGTGGTGAGCCGGGCCCTGGCCTGTGATGCCCAGGGCCAGCTGGCTCTGGGCCAGCTGGGCGATAGCGAGCTGGAGCGGCTCGACGCGGTGCTGGTCGGTCCGGGGCTGGGAGCGACGGTGAAGCCGCAGGGGGGCGGGGATGGGTGCTGCGAGGCCCTGGCCTGGCGGCGGCTGCAGGACTTCGCGGGGCTGCTGGTGCTGGATGCCGACGGCCTCAACCGCCTCGCCGACCAGGGCGGCGGCGACTGGCTGCGGCAGCGGAGCGGACCCACCTGGATCACCCCCCACCGGGGGGAGTTCGACCGTCTGTTTCCCCAGTGGCGGGAGGCTCCGGCCCTGGAGGCTGCAACGGCGGCGGCACGCTCCAGCGGGGCGGTGGTGCTGCTCAAGGGGGCCCGGAGCGTGGTGGCGGGCGGCGACGGACGGCGCTGGCAGCTGCTGAGCGCCGCGCCGGCGGCGGCACGGGCGGGCCTGGGGGATGTGCTGGCCGGCTACGGGGCGGCCATCGGCGCCATGGCCGTGGCCGCCGGAGAGGGCGCCAGCGCCGACCTGCTGGCCGCGGCGGCGCTGGCGCACGCCGGGGCAGGCCTGCGGCTGCAGCGCAGGGGAGCGGGAAGCGCCTCACCGCAGGCGGTGGCCCTCAGCCTGGCGAGAGGCGATACACCCGGCGAAGCAACCGGCGATACACCCGGCGAAACAACCGGCGGCAGACAGTGAACGCGGCCGTGATTCTGTGTGGTTTTGCAAGCAAAAGCTAAAGGGTTACTGAAAACACCGTGACTGAACACAACGTCAACAGATAGTGCGTGTCCTCTCGGTGTCGCACGATGAGCGCCTCCAGCCTGCGAGCCAGCGAAGGCCATCGTCGACGCAGCAGTGATCCGGTGAGCTGGTACCTGGCCACCATCGGCCGGGAACCTCTGCTCACACCCGCGGAGGAAATCGAGCTCGGCAACCAGGTGCAGGCGATGATGCGCCTGCTGGAAGACGAACGTCTCGATGCAATCGAGACTCAGGATGGTGAGCTGAGCCATCTGCGCGGGGGGCTGGCCAGCGGCAGCACCCAGACCTCCGCGGGCACAACGGTCACTGCGGCATCGCAGCAGGCCCGCAGGACTCTGCGCCTCGGCCAGCGCGCCAAGCAGCGCATGATGAAGGCCAACCTGCGCCTGGTGGTGAGTGTCGCCAAGAAATACCAGGGCAAGGGTCTGGAACTGCTCGATCTGATCCAGGAGGGCTCCCTCGGCCTGGAGCGGGCGGTGGAGAAATTCGATCCCACCCGCGGCTACAAGTTCTCCACCTATGCCTTCTGGTGGATCCGTCAGAGCATGACCCGGGCGATCGCCTGCCAGTCGCGCACCATCCGCCTGCCGGTGCACCTCTCGGAACGGCTCAGCGCCATCCGCCGGGTGAGTCTCGACCTGGCCCACAAGCTCGGCTCCATGCCCAGCCGCAGCGAGATCGCCGAGGCGATGGCCATCCCCGTCCATGAACTCGACGGCCTCCTGCGCCAGGCGCTCACCACCTCCAGCCTCGACGCGCCGGTGAACGGTGATGAGGGCCGCAGTTTCCTCGGCGACCTGATCGCCGACCCCGCCGGGGAGGAACCGCTCGACCGGGTGGAGCGGGGCCTGCACCAGGAGCAGCTGAGCCGCTGGCTCAGCCACCTCAGCGAGCAGGAACGCCAGGTGCTGGAGCTGCGCTTCGGGCTGGAGGGCCAGGAGCGCCACACCCTGGCGGAGATCGGCCGTCAGCTGGATGTGTCGCGGGAGCGGGTGCGGCAGGTGGAACTCAAGGCCCTGCGCAAGCTGCGCAATCTCACCCGCAGAATGCCCAGCAGCCTCTGACGTCCAGCCGCTGCGGCCTCCCCTCGTCTACCACCCGGCCTACTCGGCGCCCCTGCCCAGCAGCCATCGCTTCCCGATGGCCAAGTTCCGGCTGCTGCACCAGTGGCTGAGGGAGCACGACCTGGCCCGATCCAGCCAGCTGCACCAGCCCCTGCCGGCCCCGCGCCGCTGGCTCGAGCTCGTGCATCCGCGCCGTTACCACCAGGCCTTCTGCCGGGGTGAACTGGAACCACTCCAGCAGCGCCGCATCGGCCTGCCGGCCACGGGGCCGCTGGTGCGCCGCACCTGGCTCTCGGTGGGCGGCACCGTGCTCACCGCCCGGCTGGCCCTGCGCCATGGCCTGGCCTGCCACCTGGCGGGCGGCACCCACCATGCCTTCGCCGCGGCCGGCAGCGGCTTCTGCATCTTCAACGACGTGGCCGTGGCCGCCCGGGTGCTGCTGGCGGAGGGAATCGTGCGGCAGCTGATGGTGATCGACCTGGATGTGCACCAGGGCGATGCCACCGCGGCGATCTTCGCCGGCGAGCCGCGGGTGTTCACCCTCTCGGTGCACTGCGCCAGCAACTTTCCCCTGCGCAAGGCCACCAGCGACTGCGATCTGGCCCTGGCGGACGGCCTCGGGGACGACGCCTACATCGGCGCCATCGGCGACCTGATTCCCGAGCAGCTGGATCGGGTGCAGCCCCAGCTGGTGCTCTACAACGCCGGCGTCGACCCCCACCGCCACGACCGCCTCGGCCGCCTGGCCCTCAGCAGCCGGGGGCTGCTGGGGCGCGACCACCTGGTGCTGGATGCCTGCCTGCGGCGGGGGATCCCGGTGGCCACGGTGATCGGCGGCGGGTACGACGAGCTCCACAGCCTGGTGGGGCGCCACGGGCTGGTGTTCCGGGCCGCGGCGGAGCAGGCCCGGCTGCACGGCCTCTGAAGCGGGTCCGGCGGCCCTGGCTCAGTCTTCTGCCCAGATGTAGCGGGTGAGCTCCTCGCCGTTGGGCTCCGGAGCCGCGAGGGCGAACTGCACCGCCTCGGCCACCTCGGCGTCGATCTCGCTGTCGATGGTCTTGAGCTCCTCGGCCGTGGCGAGCTCCTGCTCGATCA
>JBFLKL010000078.1:0-3969 GCA_040883175.1 Synechococcaceae cyanobacterium
CGTGGACCGCTGCCACGCCGAGGGCATCGGCGTGATCCTCGACTGGGTGCCGGGCCACTTCCCCAAGGACGCCCACGGGCTGGCCTTCTTCGATGGCGCCCACCTCTACGAGCACGCCGATCCGCGCATCGGCGAGCACAAGGAATGGGGCACCCTGATCTTCAACTACAGCCGCAACGAGGTGCGCAACTTCCTTGTGGCCAATCTCATCTACTGGTTCGAGGAGTTTCACATCGACGGCATCCGCGTCGATGCGGTGGCCTCCATGCTCTACCGCGACTACCTGCGGCCCGACGGCGAGTGGCTGCCCAACGAGCATGGCGGCCGCGAAAACACCGAGGCGGTGCGCTTCCTCCAGCAGGCCAACCACGTGCTGTTCCAGCACTTCCCGGGCGCCCTCTCGATCGCCGAGGAATCCACCACCTGGCCGATGGTCACCAAGCCCACCGATATGGGCGGCCTCGGCTTCAATCTCAAGTGGAACATGGGCTGGATGCATGACATGCTCGATTACTTCGAGCTCGACCCCTGGTTCCGCCAGTTCCATCAGAACAACGTCACGTTCTCGATCTGGTACGCCTACACCGAAAACTTCATGCTCGCCCTCAGCCACGATGAGGTGGTGCATGGCAAGAGCAACCTGCTCCACAAGATGCCTGGTGACGACTGGCAGAAGTTCGCCAATGTGCGCGCTCTTCTGGCCTACATGTGGACCCATCCCGGCAAGAAAACCATCTTCATGGGCATGGAGTTCGGTCAGCGGGCGGAATGGAACGTGTGGGGCGATCTGCAGTGGGATCTGCTCCAGTACCAGGCGCACCAGGGGCTGCAGAATCTGGTGGATGATCTCAATGCCTTCTACAAGTCCGAGCGGGCCCTCTGGGGCGACGACTTCAGCGAGTACGGCTTCCAGTGGATCGACTGCAACGACAACCGCCACTCGGTGATCAGCTTCATGCGCCGCGAGAACACCACGGGCCGCTGGCTGGTGGTGGTGGCCAACTTCACACCCCAGAGCCACTCCCACTACCGGGTGGGCGTACCGGTGGAGGGCTTCTATGTGGAGGCCTTCAACACCGACGCCGAGCGCTACGGCGGCAGCAACCTCGGCAACCTGGGCGGCAAGTTCACCGATGCCTGGGCGATCCACGGCTACGAGCACTCCCTCGACCTCTGCCTGCCGCCCCTCTCGGTGCTGGTGCTCCGCCATGACGCGGAGCGCAGCCAGCCGGCGGAGGTTGAGGGAAGGCCCGTCCGCTAGGTTCCAGGCCGCCCGCCACATCTGCCCGATGGCCGACACCGCCCCCCTGCTGCTGCGCGCCGCCCGAGGCGAGCAGGTGGAGCGGCCGCCGGTGTGGATGATGCGCCAGGCCGGGCGCTACATGAAGGTGTATCGCGACCTGCGCGACCGCCACCCCGGCTTCCGTGAGCGCTCCGAGAACCCCGATCTCTCCTACGAGATCTCGATGCAGCCGTTCCGGGCCTTCCAGCCCGACGGCGTGATCCTGTTCTCCGACATCCTCACGCCCCTGCCGGGGATGGGGATCGACTTCGACATCATCGAGAGCAGGGGTCCGATCATCGAGCCGGCCATCCGCAGCCAGGAGCAGGTGGATGCCCTGCGGCCGCTCGATCCGGCCGCGGCCCTGCCGTTCGTGGGCGAAGTGCTGAGCCGCCTGCGCGCCGATGTGGGCGACGCCGCCGCCGTGCTCGGATTCGTGGGCGCACCCTGGACCCTGGCCGCCTACGCGGTGGAGGGCAAGAGCTCCAAGACCTATTCGGTGATCAAGGCGATGGCCTTCCGGGAGCCGGCGCTGCTGCATCAGCTGCTGGGCCATCTGGCCGATTCGATCGCCGCCTACGTGCGCTACCAGATCGACTCCGGCGCCCAGGTGGTGCAGCTGTTCGATTCCTGGGCCGGCCAGCTCAGCCCGATCGACTACGACGTGTTCGCTGCCCCCTACCAGAAGCGGGTGATCGACCAGGTCAAGGCCACCCACCCCGACACCCCCCTGATCCTCTACATCTCCGGCAGCGCCGGTGTGCTCGAGCGGATGGGCCGCACCGGCGTCGACATCGTGTCGCTCGACTGGACCGTTGACATGGCCGACGGCTGCGCCCGCCTGCCCGAGGGTGTGGGCGTGCAGGGCAATGTGGATCCGGGGCTGCTGTTCGGCACCCCCGAGGCGATCCGCGCGCGCATCCTGGACACGGTGCGCAAGGCCCGCGGACGCCGGCACATCCTCAACCTCGGCCACGGCATCCTGCCCGGCACACCCGAGGACAATGCCCGGGTGTTCTTTGAAACCGGCAAGGCGGTGAACGACCTGCTGGGGGCGGCTGCTTGAGCGCAGCCTCCGGCGCAGGGGCCCTGGCCCGACCTGGGGCTGAGCGCATCCTGATCACCGGAGCCAGCGGCTGCGTGGGCCAGCACATCGCCCGGCTGCTCCTCAACGACACCGACGCCGAACTGCTGCTGCTGGTGCGTGATCCGGCCAGGCTCACGGCCGTGCCCCGCGACCATCCGCGCATCACCCTGCTGGTGGGGGATCTGCGCAACCTGACGCCCCTGGCCGGCGCCATCGCCACCGCCACCCGGGTGATCCACACGGCCACCGCCTGGGGAGATCCCGAACGGGCCATGGCCGTGAATGTGGTGGCTGTGAAGCAGTTGCTGGCCTTCACCAGCCCCGAGTGGCTGGAGCAGGTGATCTATTTCTCCACCGCCTCGGTGCTCGATCGGGATCTTCGCCTGCTGGGCGAAGCCCTCAGCCAGGGCACCGAATACATCCAGACCAAGGCCCTCTGCCTGCAGCAGCTGGAGGCCCACCCCCTGGCGGATCGGATCGTGGCGATCTTCCCCACCCTGGTGTTCGGCGGGCGGGTGGATGGCGGCGGCCCAATCCCCTCCAGCTACCTCACCGCCGGCCTGGCCCAGGCCTGCCGCTGGCTGTGGCTGGCCAGGTGGCTGCGGGTCGACGCCAGCTTCCATTTCATCCATGCCGCCGACATCGCCCGGGTGTGTCTGCACCTGGTGAGCCAGCCCCAGGGGGCCAATCCCGAGCCGGGCCAGGGGCGGGTGCGGCGCCTTGTGCTGGGCCAGCCGGCGGTGAGCGTGAATGCCACGGTGCGCCGTCTGGGCCGCTGGCGCGGCTGCTGGCTGCCACCCTTCGGACTGGCGATCCGCCCCTGGCTGGTGGAGGCCCTGATCCGCCTGCTGCGTCTGGAGATCACCCCCTGGGATCGCTTCTCAATCCAGCAGCGCCACTTCGTGCATGAGCCGATCAGCCCACCGGAGCGCTTCGGCCTGGTGAGCCATGCCGCCACGCTGGAGGCGGTGTTCGAGGACGCGGGTCTGCCGCGCCGGCGAAGACCGGGACAGCACCTGTGGCAATTGTTTCGAAGCTGAGCATCAGGGAGCACCGCACCCCGGCCAGCACTTACTTTTGCCGGGACGACCCCCGTTCCAAAGCGCCCTTCCATGCGCCGACTTCTTTCCCTGATCGCTCTCTGCCTGGCGTTGGTGCTGGGTGCAGCTCCCAGCCACGCCGCCGACGTGGCCCATGGAGGCCAGCTGTTCTCCGCCAACTGCGCCGCCTGCCACATGGGCGGCGGCAACGTGGTCAACGCCGAACGCACCCTCAAGCAGGACGCCCTGCAGGCTTACCTGGCCGACTATTCCAGCGACCATGAGGCCGCCATCGCCTATCAGGTGACCAACGGCAAGAACGCCATGCCGGCCTTCGGCGGCAAGCTCAGCGAGAGCGACATCGCCGATGTTTCCGCCTACGTGGAGGAGATGGCTTCCAAGGGCTGGGCCTGAGGAGAGTCCTCAGACGGCTCGAGCCGACCCGATTGACTTGCAAACCCCGGCTGCGGCCGGGGTTTTTTGATGGGCGGTCGTGTGACCAGCGACCCTGATCAGGCCAGAGCCCGGCGGGCGTCCAGCACCGCCAGGTAGAGGTCTTC
>JBFLKL010000079.1:0-4122 GCA_040883175.1 Synechococcaceae cyanobacterium
AGGCTGCCGGTCTGTCCATCGAAGACGTAGGAGGAGGCGTCGTCGCCTCCGTAGAGGCGAGCGAGGTCTGTGTAGCCGATGCTTTCCAGATAGGTGATCGGATCTTCCTTGGCATAGGCGTTCAGATCGCCGAGGATGAGGATGTCCTCGTCGCCGCTGCCGGTGGGATCGGTGTCCAGCCAAGCCGCCAGAGCCTGAGCCGCCTTGGTGCGGGTGTCGTTCCAGTAGCCCTGACCATCGCCCTGATCCACATCAGGGTTGCTGCGATCGGTTTCCAGCCCGCTGCTGCCCTTCGATTTGAAGTGGTTGACCACGCCGGTGAAGATCTCACCGCTGGCGATCTCCTCGAACGTCTGGGCGAGGGCAGCTCGATTCCTGCTCTCCCCTGAACCGTTCGGGTCGAGGAACTCTGGAGTATTGAGGATGGCGGCATCACCCTTCAAGCCCACAGCCTGAGTGTCGTAGATGAAGCCCACGGCGATCGCATCATCGCCCGCGAATTGGGTCCCGGGATCCACCCAGCTGTAACGGCCTGCACCAGCAATGGAATTGAGCTGATTCACCAGAAACTCGATGGCGTTGCCGGAGGAGCCGCTGAGGAAGTCGTTTTCGATTTCCACCAGGCCGATGATGTCGGCGTCAAGGCCGAGGATGGTGGTGACGAGCTTCTCAGTCTGTCGATTCAATTCATCCGTGTTGTCGGCGCCGCGCGGATCTGCTCCAATCACCGTGGTCGTGGTGCCAGCATCAATGGTGGCGAAGAAGTTCAGCACGTTGAAGCTGGCCACCTTCAGCCTGCCGCCAACGTCCGGTGGCGTTGCCGGGCGAGGATTCCCCTGGTCGAACGCGTTCGCGCCGTCCACGGTGGAGCGCAGACGCCACGTTGCGCCGCTGGCGGAGTTTCCGGCCCACTGGTAACTGAGCACGCCCTCCAGGCCGGTGATCGTGTCACCCATACGCGGGGCATCGGCAGTGTTGAAGACTGGGCCGAAGCCATCCAGATTGCCGATGGGCGCGTTCTGCTGGTTGAGGCCGTCGTCATAGACGATCGTGCGGGCTCCCACCGCCTGCAGGTAGGCCTCGTAGGCGGCAGTATCGGGGGTGTTGAACTGGGTGAATTGCTGCGGTCGCTCTCCTTGCACGAGTCGGATCTCATTGAAGCGATCGAGCTGGAAGAGTTCGGAGATGGTGAGGGTTTCGGAGAACTCAACCCGCATGCCCTCGAAGGCCTCCAGATCGGGCTGATAGCGACCGTTCTGGTTCAGGGTGACTGTGCTGGTCGGCAGGCTGATCGAGGTGGCAGTGGGAAGGGAATTGCCCTCGCTGATCACCTCCACCGCCGTGATGCTGCCAAGTTGCGTTTCGCCGAAGAACTCACGGACGGTTCCGCTGATCCGGACCTTGTCTCCGAGGTTCACGTCAGTGATGAAAGTGCTCCCCTCGAACACGAAGATCCCCTCCGACGTGAGGGGATCGCCGTCCGCATCCGCGTCTTCCTCCTGCACGTAGAATCCCCCCAGGTTCCGTCCCGAATCTCCATCGCCGTTCTGGAAGTCGCCGATCACGATGGCTTCAATCGTGACGACCTGCCCAGCGAGAGGGGATGTGTCACTGTTTCCCTGGATGCTGCTGATGGGGGTCATCGTGATCGCTGGCGGGGGCGATGTTGTGAAGACCTGGCCGGAATTGAAGGCTC
This sequence comes from Synechococcaceae cyanobacterium, assembly GCA_040883175.1. Classification (GTDB taxonomy): domain Bacteria; phylum Cyanobacteriota; class Cyanobacteriia; order PCC-6307; family Cyanobiaceae; genus NIES-981. Next base: position 1,697 of record JBFLKL010000079.1, read on the forward strand.
CGGAGGTGCTGGGGGAAGGGCCGCTCCAGGTGAAGTCCCCATAGACGCTGCCGGTTCCGGTCAGCTGCAGTGAGAAGCCAGTGGGCGTGCTGCTGCTCTCGCTCACGCCGATGTCGCTGCTGGTAAGCCCACCCGCGGGGCCACCAACGGCTGTGAAGCTCCCCTCATAGCTGAGGAACTGCACCACGGTGCCGCCCGCGTCAATGAGGGCGATGCCATCCGGACTGCCAGTCTGAATCCCGTTGCTGGGGAAGTTGACGACCAGTGTTCCGCAGCTGTTGCCCTGGTCGGGAATGGTGCCGCTGAACGCAACCGTGTCATAGACAGCGCCGCCACTGCCGTTGTAAAGAACCAGGCTCCAGTCGGTCAGGTCCTGTCCGGCTGGCCCTGCAACTTCGATGAACTCGCCCGTGTCCGACCCGACGTTGTCGTAGTGGAATTCGTTGATGAAGACTGACAACGGCATGGCTGGCAAGGGAGAGCGAAACATTCCCCGAATCTCACCCGGGTGGCTGTCTCAAGCACGTGATCCCCGCCACCTGTGCGCGTGCAGCAGACGACTCGCCGATGTGATCTCTCTCCAGACCCGGCGCCTCTCTTAATCCGTCATTGATGCTTCCTTTACCCAGGTGGATTACACAGTTCCAAAGCCTCCAGCAGCGGCCGCAACTTCCAATCCAGTTCCTCGGCTTCGGCCTCGGGATCGGAATCGGCCACGATGCCGCAGCCCCCATGGGCGCGCAGCCGCCGGCCATCCAGGAACAGCGAGCGGATCAGGATGTTGCTGTCGAAGCCGCCGGCGCCGTCGAGGTGGAACAGCGAGCCGCAGTAGGGGCCGCGGGGCACCGGTTCGAGTTCCCCCAGGCGCCGGCAGGCGCGGATCTTGGGGGCCCCGGTGATCGACCCCCCGGGCCAGCAGGCGCGCAGCAGATCCCCCGCCCCCAGGCCGGGCTGCAGCCGGCCCCGCACCACCGAGGTGAGGTGATGCACCTGGCGGTAGCTCTCCAGCCCCAGCAACTGGGACACCTGGATCGAACCCGGCCGGCAGACCCGGCCCAGGTCGTTGCGCAGCAGGTCCACGATCATCACGTTCTCGGCCCGGTCCTTGGGGCTGGTGATCAGCTCGGCGGCGGCATCGGCATCGGCGCCCGGTTCGGCGTGGCGCGGTCGGGTGCCCTTGATCGGGCGGGTCTCCACGCTTCCCTCCGCCGTGAGCTGCAGGAAGCGCTCCGGTGAGGCCGACAGCACCGCTTCCCCCGCCGCGGCCGGCCCGCCGATGGCCAGGCCGGCGAAGGGGGCCGGGCAGTGCCGGCGCAGACGTCCGTAGAGCCCCAGCAGCGCCGCGGCCCCCGGGGGCTCGGCCAGCTCCTGCTCGCAGCAGGCGGTGAGGTTGGCCTGGAACAGATCGCCACCGGCGATGTGGTCCCGCACCGCCCGCACCTGGTCAGCGAAGTCCGCGCGGCTGGTGTGCCAGTGCCAGTCCGCCCGGGGCAGCACCAGGGGCGCGTCGGCATCCGCTCCGCGTTCAGCCTGGGGATGGCCGCCGGTGTCGGCGTGGCTGTGGTCCGCCGGGACGTCCGCCCCGGCGCGCTCCAGCCGCACCGCCAGCGCCTCCAGCCGCTGCGGATCGTGGCCCTCCAGCCACAGCCGCTGGTGCTGGTGATCGGCGATCAGCAGCGGATCGGCCTGCACCGCCCACAACATCGCCATCGCCGGCCGCTTCCAGTGGGTGGCCGGCTCCAGCCAGGCGCCGGCCTCATAGGCCAGCCAGCCCAGCCAGGGCCGGCCGCTTGCCTCCAGTTCGGCCAGTACCCGGAACGGGTCCTCGGCGCCGGCCTCCCCCGGCAGGCCTCGGCACACCCGCTCCGCCAGCGGCTCGAGGGCCAGCACGCCGCGCCGTCCAAGCGCCGAGCCATCCCCGTCCAGCCACACCAGCCCCGGCCGCTCCAGCTGGGGCAGCAGCCGCCGCAGCAGGGCTTCGGGCGGGCACCAGGGGAGCTTCCGCCGCAGCAGGGGGCTCATGGCTGAGGGCCGCCGGCCGCTGTGCTGGCCAGATCGGCCCGCCCCGCCTCGATCAGGGCGGCATCGCGGATCCGGCAGCTGTCGCAGACGCCGCAAGGCCGCTCGCCACCGCTGTAGCAGCTCCAGGTGCGCTCGATGGGTACTCCCAGCCGCAGGGCCTCGCTCACGATCCCCGTCTTGCTCCACTCCACCAGCGGCGCCCACAGCCGGGCACCCCGGCCTTCGCGGCCGGCCCGGGTGGCCAGATCCGCCAGCTGCTGAAAGGTGGCCAGGTAGTCGGGCCGGCAGTCGGGATAGCCGGAGTAATCCACGGCGTTCACCCCCAGCACCAGCCGCTCTGCGCCGCGAGCCTCGGCCAGGCTGAGCCCCAGGGCGATGAACACGGTGTTTCGGCCCGGCACGTA
>JBFLKL010000080.1:0-7389 GCA_040883175.1 Synechococcaceae cyanobacterium
AGCTGCTGTGATGACCCCGATGGAACAGCAGACGCTGGCCGAAACAGGCGCGGGACCTGATCCCACGGACCTGGAACGGTTGGTGGAGGCAGTCCGCCGGGCCGACAGCAGCCAGGCGCTGCTGCTGGCCACCCGCGATCTCGCCGCCAGCAATGCGCCCGCAGCCGCGGCTGTGCTGGTGGAGGTGCTGGGGTTCAACAACCCAGGAGCGGCAGTGGCCGCCGTGGACGGGCTGATCCGGTTGCAGGAGGCGGCAGTGGAGGCCCTGTTGCAGCTCGACCCGCAGAACTACGGTGCCCGGGCCTGGGCGGTTCGTGCCCTGGCCGGCATCGGTGATGTCCGAGGCCTGGAGCTGCTGGTGGAGGCCCTGGGCGGCGATGTGGCCGCCAGCGTTCGCCGGGCCGCCGCAAAGGGGTTGGGCAGCCTGCGGTTGGATCACCTGCAGGCCGAGGACCAGCAACGCATCCGGCAGCGCTGCCTGCAGGCCCTGCTGAGCGCCAGCGACGACGGCGAATGGGTCGTGCGCTATGCCGTGGCCGTTGCCCTCGAAACACTGGCCGACCGCCTGGAGAGCCGCGGCCAGCAGCTCCAGGAGCTGGTGGCGGGATTGCGCCGCCTGGGCGCCGACGAGGTGGGAAATCCGCCGGTGGTGCAGCTGCGCGCCAGGCTGGCTCTTGCACGGATTCAGCAGCCATGAGTACCAGCCTGCGCGTGCTGTTCGTCTGCCTGGGCAACATCTGCCGTTCCCCCGCCGCCGAGGGGGTGTTCCTGCAGCGGCTCGCCCAGGCGGGGCTGCAGCACCGCTACGTCGTGGATTCAGCTGGCACGGGCGGCTGGCATGTGGGCAAACCGGCCGATGCGCGCATGCGCAGTGCCGCCGCCCGCCGCGGGATCCACCTGCCCAGTCGGGCGCGTCAGCTGGAGCCGGCCGACCTGGCGCGCTTCGATCACATTCTCACCATGGATGCCGACAACCTGGCTGCGGTGGAGGCGCTGGCCAGGCGCCGGCCCCAGGAGGAACGCCGGGCTGTGGTGGAGCCGCTGGTGCGCTACTGCCGTCGTCTGAGCGCCAGCGAAGTGCCCGATCCCTACTACGGCGGGGAGGAGGGCTTCGAGCGGGTGCTGGACCTGCTTGAAGATGCCTGTGCTGGCTTGCTGGTGGCCCTCGAGGAGGGCTGAACCCACCAACCCGGGGACCTCATCACCGCCGGGAACTGCCGTCAGACAGCCTCCGGATCCGGCCAGGCTTCTTCGGGCACCCGCTGGCGGAACAGATCCACCAGGGCCTGGATCACAGCCTCGATGGTCATCCCGTCCGTCACCAGTTCCTCGGCGTCGGCGGCCTGCTGCAGCGGCGCCACCGCCCGGGTGGAATCGAGGTGATCCCGCTCGGCGATCTGGGCCTCCAGTTCCGTCAGAGACGGCACCGCGAAGCCGCGCTGCTCGAGGTCGAGGGCGCGGCGCCTGGCACGCTCAGCCACGGTGGCGGTGAGGAACACCTTGAGCTCGGCGTCGGGGAACACCGCCGTGCCGACATCCCGTCCCTCCGCCACCAGCCCACCCCGTGCACCCATGGTCTGCTGCTGGGCCGTGAGAGCCCGGCGCACGCAGCCATGGGCCGCCACCAGCGACACCTGGGCGGTGACCTGGGGACTGCGGATCGCCGCGGTCACCTCATGGCCGTTGATCTGCACCGTGGTCTCGCCTGCGGGCCCGGTGCCCAGCTGCAGCTCCAGCCCCTGCAGGCAACGCTCCACGGCCGCTGCATCGGCGGGATCAACCCCCTGGCTCTGCACCAACCAGGTCAAGGCCCGGTACATGGCCCCGGTATCCAGGTACAGCAGTCCCAGACGCGCCGCCAGGGCCCGCGTCACGGTGCTCTTGCCGGCTCCCGCCGGTCCATCGATGGCAACGATCGGCGGGCGGCTCATCAGAATGGTGTGATCGATCAGACGGCTGGGACCGCAGCGGATGGCCGCCGCCAGCACACACAACCCGCTGGGGCGGGACAGCGGGACCAGGCTATGGGCCGCCACCAGCTCTGCATACTCCACCACGGCGCCGCTGTGCTCAAGCGCCTGACGCAACCGGGTCGCAGGGTCGTCCGCCCCCTCGGGCAGGCCTTGCGGCGGCTGGGTCAGGGAGGCACGGATCGCACGGAGCGCGGCTGGCAGCACGGCGGCCTGACGCCGTTCGCCCGGATTCAGATAACGGTTGCGGGAGCTGCAGGCCAGACCATCCGTCTCACGCACCGTGGCGCAGCCCTCCACCACCACCGGCAGGCCCAGATCGCTGAGCACCCGGCGCAGGATCACCAGCTGCTGCCAGTCCTTCTCGCCGAGCAGCAGGCGCCGGGGCCGCACCAGGGCCAGCAGCCGCACCACCACTGTGGCCACACCCTCGAAGTGGCCCGGGCGCCTGGGGGCACAGAGGGTGCGCAGCAGTGAAGCGGGCGGGAGGATCCGGGTGAGGCCCTCCTCCCCCGCCGGTTGGATCTCATCCACGTCAGGGGCGAACAGGGCCAGGGCACCGGCGGCCGATGCCTGGGCCAGATCGGCTGCGAGGTCGCGGGGGTAACGCTGAAAATCCTCCCCGGGCCCGAACTGAAGCGGATTCACGTACACGCTGACCAGCACGGCCGGAGCACCGGCACCGCGGGGCTGGGCGGCGCGGCGGATCAACGCCTGGTGGCCGGCATGGAGCGCGCCCAGCGTGGGCACGAAATGCACCGGGCACGCCTGATCACGGCGCCAGGCCAGCAGATCACGACGGGTGCGGAGCAACTGCATGAGGGGCACGGGAAGAAGGGAGACGCCAGCTCAGCCCGGCAAGCTCGACCCAGCAAAAAGCCCACCGGCCACGGCGGCAGGTGGGCAACAGGTCTGGATGCTCCGCCCGGGGGGGGGACGGGAATCTGACCACGATCTCAGCGCAGCACTTCCAGACGCACCGGCGCCAGACCGCTGGACACCACTCCCAGTTCCTGGGCGGCGCCGTGGGCCAGATCGATCACCCGATTGCCCTTGAACGGACCACGATCATTGATGCGCACCACGGTGCTGCGACCATTGTGGAGGTTGGTCACCCGGACGCGGGTGCCGAAAGGCAGGGTGCGGTGAGCGGCCGTCAACGTACCGGGCCGGAACACCTCTCCGCTGGCGGTGCGATTGCCGAAGAAACCAGGTCCGTACCAGCTGGCGGTGCCCTGACTCACCTTCACGACGTCCGAGGCGGAGGCCAGCAGGGTGACAGGGGCGATGGGGATGGAATCGATCTGGAAGGTGGGGATGGGCTCCAGGTCGCGAACAGCCAGTGGGCGTGGGCCATTGACCGGACCAGCTGTGGCGGGGCTTACAGAGCCGATGAGAGCTGCCGCACCAGTCAGGAACAGAACTGCGGCGCTACGGGAAATGGTACGTCGCATAACGAACGAAACTCCTCAACGAAACGGAGATTCCTTTGGGGAGGGAATCGGGTGTTGTGGCGATGGCGAACCCCTGTGTCAGGTGATACAGGGAATCGCGTGGGAGTTCCTCTACAAGCAGAGAACGGCGCCAAGTTAGTGGCTCCGACTGAAAGCCTCCAGCACCGAAGTGAAGAGGAGCGACGATCAGTTTTCATGATCGATCACGGCATCGCCGGTCCCTACAGGGATTTACTGGTGGGAGCAAGCCAGAAAACATGAGCAAGCCGAATCGAAGCAATAAGTGCAACTGATCAAGCCTTGTGTCAATCCCGCCACCGTCCACCCCTTGAGGCCGGTGAACGCCGTCGGAGGATCACCGCAACCACTCACGGCCACGACAGGGGAGCAGCCATGGACTACCGGACAGCCGGCGTGGATGTGATGGCCGGCCGGGCCTTCGTGGAGCGCATCCGGGACAGCGTGGAGTCGACCCGACGCCCTGAGGTGATCGGAGGACTGGGCGGGTTCGGCGGCCTCTGCCGGCTCCCGGCAGGCCTGCGTCAGCCCCTGCTGGTGGCGGGGAGCGACGGGGTGGGCACCAAACTGGAGCTGGCCCAGGCCCACGGTCGCCATCACGCGGTGGGGATCGATCTGGTGGCCATGTGCGTGAACGACGTGATCACCAGCGGCGCCGAACCCCTGTTCTTTCTCGACTACATCGCCACCGGCAAGCTCAGCCCCGAAGACCTGGCAGCCGTGGTGGAAGGCATCGCCGACGGCTGCCGGCAGAGCGGCTGCGCCTTGCTGGGCGGGGAAACGGCGGAAATGCCGGGCTTCTATGGCCCGGGCCGCTACGACCTGGCCGGTTTCTGCGTGGCTGTGGTGGAGGCCGATGGGCTGATCGATGGCCGCCGGATCGAGGCCGGCGATCGAATCCTGGCGGTGGCCAGCAGCGGCGTGCACAGCAACGGATTCAGCCTCGTGCGCCGCATCCTGGAGGAGCAACAGCGGCAGAACCGTCATGCCGGCACAGTCCGGCTTGCCGGCGAGGAACGCCCGATCATCGAGGCCCTGCTCACTCCCACCCGGCTCTACGCCGACCTGGTGAAGGCACTCAGGGAGGCCGAGATCCCCGTGCGCGGCATGGCCCACATCACCGGCGGCGGGTTGCCGGAGAACCTGCCCCGCTGCCTGCCGGATGGTGTCCACGCAGTCATCGACCCCGGCAGCTGGAAGCGCCCGGCGCTGTTCCAGTGGCTGCAGGAGGCCGGCGAGGTGCCCGAAACGGACCTCTGGAACACCTTCAATCTGGGGGTGGGGTTCTGCCTCGTGCTGCCCCCCCACGCCACCGGTCCGGCCTTGGATCTCTGCCGCCAGGCAGGCCACGACGCCTGGGTTCTGGGGGAGGTCTGCCGCGGCGAGGTGCCATCCGGGGCCGCTCTGGCGGGACTGCCGTACTGAGCGGAACCACCCTCGTGCCTAGGGTGCCGATGTATCCGCGACCACGGCAGGCCATGGCGGCCTGCAGCCGTTGGGCCCGGATCCTTGCCGATGTCGTTGTTTGCGTTGAGGTGTAGCCGCATGCTGAATAACCAACCGCAGAGCCGTTTTCTGGCAGGCCAGCGCGTGACCCGCCGGCGCAGTTCAGCCGGACCGCTGCCACCGATGCGACCCCAGCGGCCCCGCGCTCCCCAGGACCGGGGCCTGCGCCCCACCTACCTCACGCTGCGCGACCACGGCCGGGTGTATGTGGCGGATCTTCCCCGGCTCTCCGATGGCCAGCTGGCACGCCTGATGCAAGAGGCACGGGAGATGCACGAGAGCCTGAGCCGACGGCTGGCGCAACCGACCGACTGCGGCCAGCCTGGGGCCATGGATGAGGACACCCGCATCCGCGCCGCCACCAAACGGGATGTGACCGAACGTTTCCTGCGCGCCATCGCCGATGAGCAGGAGTGCCGCCGCACCAATCCCGCCCTGCAGGCCGCGGCGGATGAATCCCTGGCCAGGGCCTTCCTTGAACTGGCCCGGCACCGCCTGCCCGGTGCCACCTTCGAATCGCTGCTGCAGGAAGCACTGACGGCCTGCGGCAGCGATCAGGTTGCATCCCCGGGCGCCCCCCGGGTGCTGCCCGTGGTGCTCACGCCGGCAGCCGAAGCAGCGGCTTCCTGAGCTGCCGGCCGGCTCAGGGACTCTGGAACGGGTTGGCCGGCATGCGTCGGCGCAGGCTCAGCGCCAGCTCGTCAAGCCGCCGGCGCTCCTGCGCGGTCAGCGTCCAGCTCAGGGCGCCGGCCGCCTGCTCGGCCTGGGCCGGCGTGCGCAGTCCCACGATCGGCAGGGAGCCATGGGCCCGGCACCAGTTGAGAGCAACCGCCGCCGGCGGGGCTCCATGGGGATCTCCCATGGCGGCTATGCACTCGCGCAGGGGAGCGAGCTGCGGTTCCAGACGGGCAAACACGGCCGCCCGCGGCCCCCGGGGCCGGGACTGCGCCCCATCCCCCCTGCGCCCCAGCAGGCCAAGGGCCAGGGGGCTGTAGGCGATCAGATCGATGTTCAGTTCACGGCACACCTCAGCCACCCCTCCGGGGAGAATGGGGTCAGGGCACAGCAGCGAGAACTGCACCTGCAGGCTGGTGAGTCGCACGCCGCGTTCGGACAGGCGGCTCTGCACCCGCCTCAGCCGCCGGGGCCCCATGTTGGAGACCCCCAGCTCGGCCACGTCTCCGGCCAGCACCAGATCGGCCAGCCCGTCGAGCAGGGGGTCCTCCTGCCAGGGGGCGTAACGGGCCGTGCTCCAGTGCAGCTGCACCCGCTGCAGGTGGCCCTCCAGCCGACGACGGGAGGCCTCAAAGGCACGGCGCAGGCCCCCCCGCCCCAACCGCCAGGGGAAGGGGGCCAGCTTGGTGGCCACCCTCACCCGATCCAGCAGGTCGGCGGGCAGCCCTGAGCAGAACCGACCCAGGAGGGCCTCACTGCGGCCGTTCCAACGGCCGGTGCCGTAGGAATCGGCCGTATCGACAAAGGTCAGCCCCAGCTCCTGCGCGCGGCGGAAGGTGGCCTCCAGCACCGCATCCTGGGCCGGTTCATAGCCCCACAGGAAGCGGTTGCCCCAGGCCCAGGTCCCCATCCCGATCGCGGGCGGGGTCAGCGGGGCGGGGATATCGGCCATGGTGAGCTGATCAGCCTGCAGCGCCCCCGCCACTATGGGTGACATCCCCGCACAGCCTGACCTGCGCACCTCCAGCCCATCGACCACTTCCGACCGTTGTTCCAGCCCCATCGCCCCCCAGCCCACCACCGAAGCCGAACCCGTGCTCTGTCAACACTGTCGGCGCACGGCCAGCAACGGAATCAGCTGCCAGGGCTTCTGCGTGGCCGACTCGGGCTACTGAGCCGGGCGGCAGCCGGCGCCCTGATGGTTCTTGCCGGCAGCGGAGCGATGCCGGTGCCGCCGATCAACGCTCCGGCCCGGGCTGTGGATTTCGGGCGCTGGGAAACCACCACCAGCCACTGCACCTGGCAGCGAAGCCCTTCGAGACTGCGTCATAACTGCCGGGGGCTGCGTCTGGAGCAGAACCTGCACGGGCTGCTGAGCGTGCGGTTCCTGGCCGATGGGCAGGGCAAGCTGATTGCGCTTGAACATCTCGTGTTCGCCGGCGCCCTGGAGTCGGGCCAGGGGGGAATGCGCTGCGACAACGGTGGGCGCTGCCTCCCGCAGTGGCCGGCGCGGCTGGCTGTGGCCACCGTGGCTGACGCCAGCTTCGATCAGCGCGGGCTGGTGATGGGCCTGCCCCGCACCCATCTGGCCCGCGGCGATTGCCAGCTCGAGCGCACACGGGTGCGCTGCCAGGCCAAGGGACACAATGGGGAAACATGGATCGCCGAAGCCATCCTCACTGGGCCGGCACCGGAGTCAGCAGGGCCGCCGCGCTGAGTGCAGCGGGATGGAACCGATGCCTGCAAAGGCGGCACCCAGATTCGAA
>JBFLKL010000081.1:0-2986 GCA_040883175.1 Synechococcaceae cyanobacterium
CCAGGCTGAGCAGCGGCGTGAGCAGCCGGCGCAGGGAACCGCGGAGGGCAGGCTTCATCAACGCAGGGAGTAGAGGGACAGGAAGAAGGCGATGGCGAGGGCGAAGGCACCGAAGATCAGAACGTTCTTCTGGCCCGGGGTGAGCCGGTTCACCCCCAACCCGTAGTTGAGGTTCTCCTCGAAGCCGCTGGGCTTGCTGCGGGGACCGATGTCCTGGAAGGCGGGCATGCGGCTGCGGCACACCGGGCAGCGGAAGCCGGCCGGGTCGAGCTCCAGAAACGGCGTTCCCGGTTCGATCCCCACTTTCCTCACGCCCTCTTCGGGGTCGTAGACGTAGCCGCAGCTGCGGCACTCGAAGCGGTGGCCGGCTGGATCATCCTCGGGCTCCGCCGCGGCCTGCTCAGCCGAATGCGCGTCGGCAGTGGATTGGGGGGCGACGGCGCCCTCCACCGGCTCGCCCTGCGGGGGGATCTGGCCGGGACTGCTGCTGTCGGCGGTCGTCTCGTCGGTCACCGGGATCGGGCGCGGCTGCCGGACTCTAGTAACCGCCACAGATGCCAGACTGCGGCCCAGCTTGGGTCCGCCCGATGTTCGTGCTCTCCGGCTACGACGCCTTCCTCGGCTTTCTGCTGATCTCGGCGGCGGTGCCCGTGCTGGCGATCGTGGCCAACAAGCTGCTGGCGCCGCGCAGCCGGGCGGGGGAGCGTCAGCTCACCTACGAATCCGGCATGGAGCCCATCGGCGGCGCCTGGATTCAGTTCAATATCCGCTATTACATGTTTGCGCTGGTCTTCGTGATCTTCGACGTGGAGACCGTGTTCCTCTATCCCTGGGCGGTGGCCTTTCACCGACTCGGACTGCTGGCGTTCATCGAGGCCCTGGTGTTCATCGCCATCCTGGTGGTGGCCCTGGCCTACGCCTGGCGCAAGGGGGCGCTGGAATGGAGCTGATTCCGGCCTGAGCGGATCGGCCCGCTGCCGCCCCCGGCCCGCCGATCCATCCCCCGCTTCGCCGCGCACCTCGCCCCGTCAGACACCATGACACCCCCCACCTCACCGGCCACCACCACTCCGGGCGACCCCGGGCTGGGTGAAGCGCCCTCGATCCAGGCCCTCAAGGACCTGCGCTCTGCGAGCTGCGGGCCTGTGGGGGCGCCCACGGTGACCTCGGATCTCTCCGAGAACGTGATCCTCACCACCCTCGATGACATCCACAACTGGGCGCGGCTGAGCAGCCTCTGGCCGCTGCTCTACGGCACAGCCTGCTGCTTCATTGAGTTCGCCGCCCTGCTCGGCTCCCGCTTCGACTTCGACCGCTTCGGCCTGGTGCCCCGCTCCAGCCCGCGCCAGGCGGATCTGATCATCGTGGCCGGCACGGTGACCATGAAGATGGCCCCGGCCCTGGTGCGGCTCTATGAGCAGATGCCCGAACCGAAGTACGTGATCGCCATGGGCGCCTGCACGATCACCGGTGGCATGTTCTCCGCCGACTCCACCACGGCGGTGCGCGGAGTGGACAAGCTGATCCCGGTGGATCTCTACCTGCCGGGCTGCCCGCCGCGGCCGGAGGCGATCTTCGATGCCGTGATCAAGCTGCGCAAGAAGGTGGGCAACGAGGCCCTGGCCGAGCGCGGCAACCTGCTGCCCACCCACCGCTACTGCACGGTGCCGCACCGGCTGGTACCCACCGAGCCGATCGTCAACGGCCGCTATCTGCGGGCCGAGACCCAGCAGGCAGCCCTGGCCGCCGCCGCCGGCCTGCCCCTCGGCAGCCTGGCCGTCGCCAGTCAGGCCGAGCTCGACTCCAGCGGCTCCGCCGCTGACGCCAACCCCACGTCCTGATCCGATGCCAGACGACACCACCCCCGTCACCCTTGCCGGTGCGGTGAGCCGCTGGCTGAGCAGCCAGGGCTTCGAGCATCAGGTGCTTCCCCCCGACCATCTCGGTGTGGAGGTGATCGGCGTCGAGCCGGCCTTCCTGCCCCTGCTGGCCACCGCCCTCAAGGCCGACGGTTTCGACTACCTGCAGTGCCAGGGCGGTTACGACGAGGGCCCCGGCGGCCGGCTGGTGAGCTTCTACCACCTGGTGAAGCTCGGCTGCCTGGCCGATCAGAGTGCGGCTGTGAAGCGTCTCGATGCCGAGGTGAAGCCCCAGGAGGTGCGTCTGAAGGTGTTCCTGGAGCGCGACGGCGACCTCACCATCCCCACCCTCTACGGCCTGTTCCGGGGCGCCGACTGGCAGGAGCGGGAAACCTTCGACATGTTCGGCATCCGCTTCGAGGGCCATCCCCATCCCAAGCGGCTGCTGATGCCGGAGGACTGGAAGGGCTGGCCGCTGCGCAAGGACTACGTGCAGCCCGACTTCTACGAGATGCAGGACGCCTACTGAGCGGCATCACGGATCAACGTCAGCGGGGGCCTCGGGGCCTGGCCAGGGGGGAGCGAGGCGGCTGCGGCTGTTGCGGTAGAAGCGCATCACCGCCAGGGCCAGGCTGCGGGGATCGTGCCGCAGCGTGGCGCTGGAGCGGACCCCATGCAACGGCGCCTGCATCACCGTGTAGCCCTGGCGGCGCAGTTGGGCGGCGTCGCAGCTCACCGGAGCGGCCCCCTTGCGCCGGTACTGATTCAGGACCTCGGTCTCCGGCAGGGTCTCCTGGGCCAGCACCGCCGTGAACAGGCGCTGCTCCACACCGAGGCTGGCGAGCTGGGCCTCGATCGCCCGCAGGTGGCCCTCCACGTCCAGACCGTCGGTTTCCCCCGGCTGGGTCATCAGGTTGCAGATGTAGAGCCGCGGCGCCTTGCTGCGGGCGATGGCCTCCACCAGTTCCGGCACGAGCAGGTTGGGCAGCAGGGAGGTGTAGAGGCTGCCGGGCCCGAGCACGATCAGATCGGCGTGGGCGATCGCCACGATCGCCCCCGGCAGCGCCCGTGGCCGCTCCGGCACGCAGCCCAGCCGCACGATCGGGCTGGGGGCATGGCCGATGCGC
>JBFLKL010000082.1:0-3420 GCA_040883175.1 Synechococcaceae cyanobacterium
CTGCGGCTTCACCAGCAGCACCAGGTCGAACCCGGCTGCCCGGTCTGCTGGCTGGAGCAGTGCCACCAGCGCGGGCAGGACCAGGACCAGGGAGATGAACGACACATCGGCCACGGCCAGATCAGGCCGCGGATCAGCTGGACCGAACAGGTCGATGGCTTTGAGGTGGCGCAGGTTGGTGCGCTCCCGCAGCACCACGCGGGGATCGGTGCGCAGGCTCCAGGCCGTCTGGCCATAGCCCACATCGATGCCGTAGATCCTGGCGGCACCGCGCTGGAGCAGACAGTCGCTGAAGCCTCCGGTGGAGATGCCGCCGTCGAGGCACACCCGGCCGCGTACCGGCAGCTCGAACGCCTGCAGCGCTGCCTCCAGCTTCTCACCGCCGCGGGAGACGAAGCGCGGCGGCTGACGCACCTCCAGGGGCAGATCCACAGCCACATCGGTGCCCGGCTTGTCGAGCACCCGATCGCCACTGCGCACCCTTCCGGCCCGGATCAGCTGCTGGGCCTGCTGACGGCTTGAGGCAAGGCCCCGGGCGACCAGCTCCAGATCCAGGCGTTGCTTGCGGGGGTTGGGGGCCATGGCGCCAGGCGGCGGGCCGTGGAGGTCGTGTGATCAAACCACAACCGAAACGAAACAGATCTCCTTGAGGGTCCGGGTTGTCCGGTAGTCTACGGGAAGATGGCACCAGCCCAGCATTGCCGTCATGGCCCCGCGCCCTGCCAGCTCCTCGCCCCCGCTCATGAGGCTGGACGCCAGCCGGGGCGGCTCCCACGGGGGCACCTCCCGTCCGGGCAACGCCAACGTGCTGGACCTGCTCCAGCCCGGCAGCTTCGTGAGGCTGCGCAACCAACCCGAGGATCTGCCCCCCTTCGAGCTGATCCGCTGCCGCGGTGGGCGCTGCTGGGTGCGGCAGCAGGCCTGGGGATGTGCGGTGCAGTGGGAGGTGGCCCACCGCCAGCTCACCACCGCTGGCTGAGGCCGGCCCCTCCGCCCATACATTGGGTTGCTGTGATGGTGGGCGTGGGCGCCCCCGGCGGCCTTGATCGAGCGTTACACCCTGCCCGAGATGGGCAACCTCTGGAGCGAAGAGGCCAAGTTCCAGAGCTGGCTGGATGTGGAGATCGCCGCCACCGAGGCCAACTGCGATCTGGGCCGGGTACCCGCCGAGGCCGTGGCCACGATCAAAGAGAAGGCCCGCTTCTCAGTGGAGCGGATCCTCGAGATCGAGGCCGAGGTGCGCCACGACGTGATCGCCTTCCTCACCAACGTGAACGAACACGTGGGCGATGCCGGTCGCTACATCCACGTGGGCATGACCAGCTCGGACGTGCTCGACACCGGCCTGGCCCTGCAGCTGAAGGCCTCGGTGCGGCTGCTGCGCACCGAGCTGGACGGGCTGGCCGATGCCATCCGCACCCTGGCGCGCCAGCACAAGGGCACGGTGATGATCGGCCGCTCCCACGCCATCCACGGCGAGCCGATCACCTTCGGCTTCAAGCTGGCCGGCTGGCTGGCGGAGGTGGAGCGCAACCGCGAGCGGCTGGAACGCCTGGAGCAGGTGGTGGGTGTCGGTCAGATCAGCGGTGCGATGGGCACCTACGCCAACACCGATCCGAAGGTGGAGGAACTCGCCTGCGCCCGGCTCGGCCTGGTGCCCGACACCGCCAGCACCCAGGTGATCTCCCGTGATCGCCATGCCGAATACGTGCAGACCCTGGCCCTGGTGGGGGCAGCCCTGGAGCGCTTCGCCACCGAGATCCGCAACCTGCAGCGCACCGACGTTCTGGAGGTGGAGGAGAACTTCGCCAAGGGCCAGAAGGGCAGCTCGGCCATGCCGCACAAACGCAATCCGATCCGCAGCGAACGCATCAGTGGCCTGGCACGGGTGCTGCGCAGCTACGTGGTGGCAGCACTGGAGAACTGCGCCCTCTGGCACGAGCGCGACATCAGTCACAGCTCGGTGGAACGCATGATGCTCCCCGACTGCTCGGTGACCCTCCACTTCATGCTCAGGGAGATGGCCGAGGTGGTGCGGGGCCTGGGGGTGTACCCCGACAACATGGCCCGCAACATGAATGTGTATGGGGGCGTGGTGTTCAGCCAGCGGGTGCTGCTGGCCCTGGTGGAGAGCGGTCTCAGCCGCGAGCAGGCCTACCGGATCGTGCAGCGCAACGCCCACGGCGCCTGGAACAGGGAGGGGGGCGACTTCCGCGCCAACCTGCTGGCCGACGTGGAGGTGACCGGCAGGCTCAGCGAGGCACAGCTGGCCACGTGTTTCGCCACCGACCTGCACCAGGCCAACCTGGGGGTGATCTGGGAGCGGCTGGGGATCTGAGCGGGGGGACGCCGCTCCGCCTTCAGGGCAGGTCGCTGTGCGGGCTGGCGAAGGCCGGCGGCGGCGGCAGGGGGTCAACCGGGGGCGGGGCCAGATCCTCCAGTTCACACACCGGGAAGCGGTTGATGGCCCGCAGGGCGCGGCGGGCGTTGTCGCGCAGCTGCTGGCTGACGGCCTCGCAGTAGGGCACCTGGGCCAGCAGATCCACGGTGCGCCGCAGCACCCGCACCACATCGCCCTCATCGAGGGAGGTGTTGGCGATCACCTCGCTCCAGCTGGCGCCCCGCGCCCAGGCCTCCACCAGACCGGTGAGCTCCGGCTCCCACCAGATCGGGAAGGTCACCCTGGCACGCTCCTGCTGACGGGCCAGCTCACGGCGCAGGCCGCGCAGATCGTGCAGGGCCTCTTCCACGGCCGGCGGCGGCGGCCAGGCGGCCCAGAGATCGGGCCGGTTCACCTCGGTGGAGATGGCCTCCAGCACCGCCGCCAGTTCCGCCGGATCGAGGGCGTCGAGGTGGCCGCTCATCAGCGCCAGCCCCAGCCAGAGCTCATTGTCACCGCGCAGGGCGGCCACGGTGCGGCCCACCTCGGTGGGTTCGAGACCCGCCGCGCCGGCCAGCCCCCCGAAGTGGCGCAGCACCTCGATCAGGGCCAGGAAGGTGTCCCAGTGGCGATTGGAGCGGAAATGCAGCAGCCGCTGGCGCTCCTCCAGCTCGGCGGAGAGCTCCTCGATGCGGCGGCGCTGCTTCCTGAGCTGGCGGCGGTCGGAGCGGCGGTGGCCCGGGTGCAGCTCCAGCTCCTCCTCCAGCTG
Source organism: Synechococcaceae cyanobacterium (assembly GCA_040883175.1). Classification (GTDB taxonomy): domain Bacteria; phylum Cyanobacteriota; class Cyanobacteriia; order PCC-6307; family Cyanobiaceae; genus NIES-981. The sequence continues at coordinate 3,150 of JBFLKL010000082.1, forward strand.
CTGCACCAGTCGGGCCTGGGTCTGGACCTCACCGGCCAGGTCGTACTGGGGGGTGGCCATGTCGTGGCGACGGGCCATGGAGGCCACCGCCAGGGCCAGGCCCGCGCTCGCCTCGGTGCCGTGATGGTGCTCTCCGATGCGCTGCAGGGCCGGCGGCTCCACCTGGCTCACCTGAAGGCAGCTGAGCTCGGCATGGAGGCTGACCACGGCACTGCAGGGCACCAGGATCCAGAGGTTGTCGTCGGTGAGGCAGAGCAGCAGCGGGAACTGC
>JBFLKL010000083.1:0-5367 GCA_040883175.1 Synechococcaceae cyanobacterium
GACCCCAGCCTGCAGAACCGTTACCGAACCTTCTTCACGTCACTGGAGTACGGCTTTTCCAGCCTGTTCACCCTGGAATACCTGCTGCGTCTGCTCTGCAGTGAGCGCCCGCTCGACTACGCCCGCAGCTTCTTCGGCATCATCGATTTCCTCTCCAGCATCCCGCCGCTGCTGGGGCTCGGGAGCCTGCGCAGCAAGTACATCACGGTGATCCGCATCCTGCGACTGATGCGGGTGTTCCGAATTCTCAAGCTGGGGCTCTACATCCGTGAGGCCGAGCGACTGAAGCAGGCCCTGGTGGCCAGCCGCCGCAAGATCTTCATCTTCCTGCTGATGATGGTGAACCTGGTGGTGATCATCGGTGCCCTGATGTATGTGATCGAGGGCGAAGCCGGCGGCTTCACCAGCATTCCCACCGGCATCTACTGGGCGATCGTGACGATCACCACCGTGGGCTACGGCGATGTGGCCCCGATCACCGCCCTGGGCCGCATCACGGCCTCGGCGGTGATGCTGCTGGGCTACAGCATCATCGCGGTGCCCACCGGGATCGTCACGGCTGAACTGGGACGCGCCGGTGGGGATGGGAGCTCAGGTGTGCCCGGCCCCGCCCCCCAGGACTGCGCAGGCTGCGGCGAGGCTCGGCACCTGGCCGGCGCCCGCTACTGCCACCGCTGCGGCGCGGGCCTCGGGGATCAGGCCCCTGGCAGCCGGGCGATGGTCTGATCCGCCAGGGGAATGCCGCCGAGGCGCTCCACCTCCCGGATGCCGGTGGGGCTGGTGACGTTGATCTCGCTGAGGCGGCCGTCGATCACGTCGATGCCCACGAAGAACAGTCCCTCGGCGCGCAGGGCAGGTGCCAGCTCCGCACAGATGTGCCGCTCGGCCGCACTGAGATCTGTGGCCTGGGGCTGACCACCCACCGCCAGGTTGCTGCGGAACTCATCGCCGCTGGGCACCCGGTTCACCGCCCCCAGCGGCTCACCGTCCACCAGCAGGATGCGTTTATCGCCGGCACTCACCCCGGGCAGGAACGCCTGGACCATCACCGGCAGGGTCTGCTGGGCGGTGACCAGCTCCAGCAGCGCTCCGAGGCCCGGTGTGCCCGCCGCGGCGAACACCACCCCCTGGCCGGCCCGTCCCCCCAGGGGTTTGAGCACCACCTCACGGTGTTCGGCGGTGAAGGCGGCCAGGGTGTCCACGCGGCTGGCCACCAGCGTGGGTGCCATCAGGTGGCTCCAGCGCAGGGAGCTGAGCTTCTCGTTCCAGGCCCGCAGGGCTGCGGGCCGGTTGATCACGCGCACGCCCCGGCGCTCGGCCAGGTCCAGCAGATGGGTGGCATACAGGTAGGCCTCATCCACAGGAGGGTCCTTGCGCATCCAGACGTGGGCGAAGGCCTCGAGCGGCAGCAGTGCGGCCTCCCCCAGCTGATGCCAGGGCTGGGTGCGAACCGGCCGGGCCCAGACCCAGCAGGTGTGGCCCTGGGCGCCATCCCCGCGACCAGCGCCGCCGTCGCGGGCCATCAGCCCGGCGGTGGAGGAGACCCACACCGGCCTCCCGGCCCGCTCAGCCGCCTGCATCAGCGCCACGCTGGAATCCTTGGCCGGATTCAGGCGCTCGATCGGATCAATCACGAACAGCTGGGCGCCACTGTCCGCGCCGCTTGCCGCCGGAGCGCTGACCATGCCTCAGCCCGCCAGCAGGGCGTCGAGTCGGCCGCTGCGCTCCAGGGCATGGAGCTCGTCGCAGCCGCCGATGCCGGTGTCGTCGATGAAGATCTGCGGCAGGCTGCTGCGTCCGTCGGCCCGCTCGGTCATGGCCGCGCGGGCGCTCTGATCGCCGTCGATGGCGTACTCGCTGTAGGCCACGCCCTTGCGTTCCAGCAGAGCCTTGGCACGGATGCAGAAGGGGCAGAACCGCCAGGTGTAGATCTCGACCTTCGCCGCCATCGGGGCCGCTCCGCAGGTGGGCGGATCCTAGAAGTGACGCCCGGACCTCCAAACCACCGGCCTGGAGAGCCGAGCCCCCGGCGGACCTCAGGACAGGCTCCGGGCTGATACGGTCGATTCCAGAGCAAGTGCTGAACACCGTGACCGCCACCACCGGCTCCCACGCCGCCACCGGCGCCATCGCCCCGGTGCTCGACCTCACCGACTTCAAGCGCGATCTCTCCGAGCTCACCGACCGCCTGGGCCAAGCCCAGGACTGTCTTTGACGAAGCTGCCCTGAGAGCCCGCCAGCAGGATCTCGAGCAACAGGCCTCCCAGCCCGATTTCTGGGACGACCAGAAGCAGGCCCAGGCCAGGATGCGCCAGCTCGATGAGGTGAAGGCCCAGCTCGAGCAGCTGGCCCGCTGGCGCTCGGTCGTGGGCGACGCCGAAGCCACCCTGGAGCTCTACGAGCTCGAGCCCGACGCCGATCTGCTCGAGGAAGCCAGCGGAGACCTGCAGGGCCTGCGCGCCGACCTCGACCGCTGGGAGCTGGAGCGCCTGCTCTCGGGGCCCTACGACAAGGAGGGCGCCGTGATCAGCATCAACGCCGGTGCCGGCGGCACCGACGCCCAGGACTGGGCCCAGATGCTGCTCCGCATGTACACCCGCTGGGCGGAGGACCACGGCATGAAGGTGACCGTGGACGAACTCAGCGAGGGGGAGGAAGCGGGCATCAAGAGCGCCACGATCGAGATCGACGGCCGCTACGCCTACGGCTACCTGCGCAACGAGAAGGGCACCCACCGCCTGGTGCGGATCTCGCCGTTCAACGCCAATGACAAGCGTCAGACCAGCTTTGCGGGGGTTGAGGTGATGCCCAAGATCGAGGAGGAGGTGAAGCTCGACATTCCGGAGAAGGACCTGGAGATCACCACCTCCCGCTCGGGCGGCGCCGGCGGCCAGAACGTGAACAAGGTCGAGACGGCCGTTCGCATCCTGCACATCCCCACCGGCCTGGCCGTGCGCTGCACCCAGGAGCGCTCCCAGCTGCAGAACAAGGAGAAGGCGATGGCGCTGCTGATGGCCAAGCTGCTGGTGATCGCCCAGGAGCAGCGGGCGGCCGAGATCGCCGACATCCGCGGCGACATGGTGGAGGCGGCCTGGGGCAACCAGATCCGCAACTACGTGTTCCACCCGTACCAGATGGTGAAGGACCTGCGCACCCAGCACGAGACCACCGACGTGCAGGGGGTGATGGACGGCGACCTCGATCCCTTCATCCAGAGCCTGCTGCACGCGGGTGTGGAGGTGGCCGGAGGCTCCGGAGATGCCTGAAGACAAGCCCAGCTTCGTGAAGCTGGCGATGCGCAACATGGTGCGCAAGGGGCGCCAGAGCCTGCTGCACTTCGGGCTCACGGCCACGGGCTTTCTGGTGTTCATCACCCTGATCGCCTGGCTGGGCCGCCCCCAGCTGCCCGGCGGCTGAGGTGACCGGGCCGGCCGTGGATCTGGACCTGGCCTTCTCGGCCGAGGCGGCCCCGCCGCCGGCACTCTCCGCCTCAGCAGGCGTGTGGGCTGATCCCCAGGCCGGCGCCGAGCCCTGGCATGCGTTGTTGAGCGGCTGGCTGCGGCAGCTGGCGCCCGAGCTGCCGGCCCGGCTGCAGGCGCCCGCCTACAGCCTCGGGCTGGGTCTCGTGGACGACACCCGGATCACCGAGCTCAACGCCGAGTGGCGCGGCCAGGCAGCACCCACCGACGTGCTGGCCTTCGCCGCCCGCGACGAGGGCCCTGACCAGGCACCGCCGCTCCCCCTCCCCGACTGGATCGCGACGGGCGAGGCTGGCGGGAGCGGCCCCGAACCCCTGGAACTGGGCGACATCGTGATCTCCCTTGAGACGGCCGCCCGCCAGGCCGGCGAGCACGGACACGACCTGGTGCGGGAGCTGCAGTTCCTGGCCAGCCACGGGCTGCTGCACCTGCTGGGCTGGGACCACCCAGATCCGGACAGCCTCGCGGCGATGCTGGCACGCCAGGAGCGTTTGCTCACCCCCCCTGGTCAGCCCGGATGACGGCGGTAGGGTTCAGCCGGTGCCCGTGGGGAATGTGCTGCCTCTGCCCCTGCCTCCTCCTGACCCCCAGGCCTCCGGGGGCCGGTCTGCCGGCCCCCTGGCCGTGGCCCCGATGCTGAGGCGCCGGGGGCGCACGGCCCGGCTGGGGGCCTGGACCGTTGCCAACGACCTGCCGGCCAGCTTCCGCTATGCCACCCAGGGGCTGGTGTACGGCTTCCGCAGCCAGCGCAACTTCCGCATCCACGTGCTCACCGGTGCGGTGGTGTTCGGCCTCGGCCTCTGGTTGCAGCTGCCGGCGCCCCAGCTGGCCGTGCTGGTGCTCACCGTGGCGGCGGTGCTGGTGCTGGAGCTGATCAACACCGCCACCGAAGCCGTGGTGGACCTGGCCATCGGCCGCCAGTTCCATCCCCTGGCCCGCATCGCCAAGGACTGCGCCGCCGCCGCCGTGCTCGTGGCGGCCCTGGCGTCGCTGCTGATCGCCGTGCTGCTGCTGGCCCCGCCCCTTCTGGCCCGTCTCGGTCTTTGAATGGATGCACGCACGCTGCGCCGATCCGGCGCTGGGGAAAGAGGCCGATGCTGTTGGTGCTCGACAACTACGACAGCTTCACCTTCAACCTGGTGCAGTACCTGGGCGAACTGGCCGCAGGCCATCCCCTCGCGGCCGAGCTGCGGGTGGAGCGCAACGACGCCCTCAGCCTGGAGCAGATCCGCGCCCTGAAGCCGGCGGCGATCCTGATCTCGCCGGGGCCCGGCGATCCCGACCAGTCGGGGGTGTGCCTGGAGGTGCTGCGGGAGCTGAGCCCCACGGTGCCCACCCTGGGGGTGTGCCTGGGGCACCAGGCGATCGCCCAGGTGTACGGCGGCCGGGTGGTGCGGGCCGCTGAGCTGATGCACGGCAAGACCTCGCCGGTGCGCCACAGCGGCCAGGGGGTGTTCGCGGGACTGCCCGATCCGCTCACCGCCACCCGCTACCACAGCCTGATCGCCGAGCGCGAGACCCTGCCCGACTGCCTGGAGATCACAGCCTGGCTGGAGGACGGCACGATCATGGGGCTGCGCCACCGGGAGTTCCCCCACATCGAGGGGGTGCAGTTCCACCCCGAGAGCGTGCTCACCGAGGCGGGCCACGACCTGCTGGCCAACTTCCTGCGGCAGGCGGCCGCCTGAACGGCGGGCAGCCGGATGAGCGTCCCCGGCCGGATGGTTCGTCCCGGCACCTACTGTAGCGTCGCGCCCTTGCTGGCTGCGCGGATGCGACTGCTGCCCACCCTTGCCGCCGCGGGTGTGACCCTGCCCGCCGGGGCTCTGCCGCTGGCGGCGCCCCCTGTGGCCGCCGCCAGCGGCGTGTCGATCACCAGCTACGGTCA
>JBFLKL010000084.1:0-2530 GCA_040883175.1 Synechococcaceae cyanobacterium
ATCTACGTCGCCGATGACGAGCTCGTGCACGATCTCTGTGCCCTGGTGCAGTCACGGCTGAAGCAGCGGCTCGAGGCCCAGCTGCGCCAGCTGCAGGCCGCCTGACGTCCCGACAGATGCCCCCGCCCGTCTCCCGTCGGCGCTTTCTGGAACTGGCAGGCAGCGGCGCGGCGGGGCTGATCACCGCCGGCTGGTGGGGCAGGTCCGCGGCGAGCCAGCTGCCAGCCCGGGGCGACCTGCGCCTGGCCCTGATCAGCGACCTCAATGCCAGCTACGGTTCCACCAGTTACATCCCCCAGGTGCAGCGCGGGGTGGAGCTGCTGGCAGCCCTGCAGCCCGATCTGGTGCTCTGCGCCGGCGACATGGTGGCGGGCCAGAAGCTGGGACTGAGCAGCGGCCGGCTGGATGCCATGTGGACCAGCTTCGCCCGCCAGGTCCTCGAGCCGGTGCTGCGCCGCAGCGGCGGCTTCGCGCCGGCGATGGGCAACCACGACGCCTCCAGCAGCCGCGGGCCCGATGGATTCACCTTCGCCCTCGACCGCGAGCGGGCCGCCCGGTTCTGGCGGACGCGCCAGGGGAGCCTGGGCCTGGAGTTCGTGGAGGCCAGCCGGTTCCCGTTCCGCTACAGCCTGCGGCAGGGGCCCCTGTTCGCCGTGGTGCTCGATGCCTCCTCAGCCACCGTCACGGCCGCGGACTGGGCCTGGGCGCGGGCCCAGCTCGACGCTCCGACGGCCCGGCGGGCACGGTTGCGGATGGTGATGGGACATCTGCCGCCCTATGGCGTGGGACTGGGGCGCGACCGACCCGGCGAGGTGCTGAACCAGCCGCGACAACTCCAGCAGCTGCTGGCCGATACCCGCAGCCACCTCTATGTGAGCGGGCATCACCATGCCTATTTCCCCGGCACCAGCGGCAGCCTCAACCTGCTCAGCCTGGGGGCGATGGGCAGCGGCCCGCGCCGGCGCCTCAACGATTCCAGCCCGCCCCAGCACACGCTCACGGTGCTGGATGTGTTCGAGGGGCGCGGTGAGGTGGTGGACACCACGCTGGAGCTGAACGGCCTGCAGGCGGTGAGCCCGAACAGACTTCCTGAGACCCTCCAGCCCAGCACCGGCCCCCGGCTGCGACGCCGCGACAGGCCTCTGAAGCTCGATCCCGCAGTCCAGCTGTAGGGTTGGTTCTCTGGTTTCAGCGGGGATCAGCCGCTGAAGGAAACGGGGAAAGTCCGGTGCGAATCCGGCGCTGTCCCGCAGCTGTGAACCCCGAAAGGGGAAGTCAGAACGCCCGCCAGAGCCTTCACTCGACGAGGATCGATCTTTGAATCACCGGATCTCCCCTGCGGCGCGCGCCGCAGGCTGGGCTGGACTGGCAGGGCTCTCGCTCACCGCTCTGGTCAGCACCCTTCACCCCGGGGCCGCCCTGGCCCACCACCCCTTCGGCATGGCCGAGGCCGGTGGCATGAACCCCTGGATGGGCCTGATGAGCGGCATCGGCCACCCCCTGCTGGGGCCCGACCATCTGCTGTTCCTGCTCGCCATCGGCTTCGTGGGGCTGCGGCGGCCCCTGTCCTGGGTGCTCCCCCTGCTGGCCGCGGGGCTGCTGGGCAGCGCCGCGGCCCAGGTGCTTCCCCTGGCCGAATCCCTCACCCCGTTCGCAGAGGTTCTGGTGTCCCTCAGCCTGGTGCTGGCCGGCCTGGTTGCCCTGGGCCGGGTGCCAGCGCTGGCCCTGATTCCAGCCATCGCACTGCACGGCTATCTGCTCGGCGGCTCCGTGGTGGGCGCCGAACCCACACCGCTGGCCACCTACTTTCTCGGCCTGCTGATCAGCCAGGGCGCCCTGCTGCTGATCGTCACCGCGGGGTCACGCAGGCTGATGGCCGGCGTTCAGGAGAACGGCCGTCGTCTGCTGGCCGGAATCTGGATCGGCATCGGCGCTGCTTTCGCCTGGACGATGCTTGTGACCTGAGCCACCTGGAGCGGAAACGGAAGCGGCAAGACTGGGTGCAATCGGGCTGAAGCTCACAACCTCTGTAGCGGAATTGAGCTGTTCTGACTAGTTTCTGCGGGTTGATTCCGGCAGTTCGATTCCTGCAGCAAGCCCCCTCGCGACTCAGCAAAACAGCTCTGCTCAGGATCAGTCGCTCGGCGCCATCCCCTCAGGGCAGCCCCGTGGGGATGGTCCCGAAAGCATAAAGAAAACCCTCCACGGCCCATGAATGAGAACGACTCTCATTCCTGCTACGGTCGGGCAACTGTCCAATGCCCCTTGCCGTGCTCCCTCCGATGGCGCTCAGGCCACTCCATCCGGGGATCCCGAAGACCCTCGCCCTGCTCGCGGCCCTGGCGGCCGGCTCAGCCGGACCCGCCACCGCAGCTGAGCGCAGCAGCGGGCTCAACCTCGACGACCTCAATCAGTACGCCGCAGCGGCGCTGACCAGCGACGAACAGGTCACCAGCATCTCCCAGTTCCCCGACGTCCGCCCCACGGACTGGGCCTACCAGGCGCTCTCCAACCTGATCGAGCGCTACGG
>JBFLKL010000085.1:0-2561 GCA_040883175.1 Synechococcaceae cyanobacterium
CCGAGCTCCAGACAGGGGTCTTCCGGCACCTCACCCTCCGTGATGGGGCCGATCCAGTCCCAGATCGTGTCGAGCCGCGTCATGTGGTCGATGTCCACGCAGCTCGCGTCACCCCAGGACTCGACGGCCAGCACCCCCGCCAGCCCGCTTGCCGCCACGGCCAGGGCCACCGGCAGGGAGAAGGAGGCGATGCCCGGCACCGGATCGATGCGCTGCATCAGCAGGGGCGTGAGCAGCACCACCACCGTGAGGCTCACCATCGGCAGAGCCATCAGCCAGTTCACCTCCGGCGTGCGCCGGGTTTTGGGCATGGGCCTCTCCAGGAACAGGGACCGGAACACGCGTGTGAGGTTGGCCGCTGTGAGCAGGTTGGTCAGCAGGAACACGGCCGCGAACGGCAGGGCCGAATGGCTCAGGGCCTCCACGGCCTGGCCGTAGCACCAGTAGCAGCCCAGGGGGAGCAGGCCCACCAGGCCGGCCGCCGCCACCAGGTAGGCGCTGAGGGTGGCCGGCATGCGCCGGCCGATGCCACCCAGTTCGGTGAGGTCCTGGCAGTTGGTGCTGGCGATCACCCCACCCACACTCATGAACAGCAGGGCCTTCGCCAGTCCGTGGCAGAGCAGCAGCAGCAGGGCGATGCCTGGCTGCTGCAGGGCGATGGCCACGAACACCAGGCCCATGTAGGAGGTGGTGGAATAGGAGAAGGCGCGTTTGAGATCCACCTGGGCCAGGGCAACCAGGGCGCCGGCCACGGCGCTGATCGTGCCCACCACCAGCAACACGTCGGTGGCGATCAGCGAGAGCTGCAGCAGCGGCATCAGCTTCATCAGCACCAGGGCGCCGGCCGTCACCACCACCGAGTTGCGCAGGATCGAGGCCGGGTTGGGCCCCTCCATCGCCTCATCCAGCCACAGGTGCATGGGAAACTGGGCGCACTTGCCCATCGGCCCGGCGATCAGACCGAGCCCCAGCAGGGTGCCGGCCAGGGGGCTGATGCTGCCGCTGAGCTGTGCCTCGGCCGCCCAGCTGTAGAGGTCGGTGAATTCCATCGAGCCGGACCAGGCGGCCAGGGCCACCACGCTCATCAGCAGCAGCACATCGCCCACCCGCTTGGTGAGGAAGGCATCGCGGGCGGCGGTGACCACCAGCGGCTGGGCGTACCAGAAGCCCACCAGCAGGTAGGTGGAGAGGGTGAGCATCTCCAGCAGGAAATAGCTCAGGAACAGGTTGCTGCTCAGCACCAACCCCGCCAGTGCCCCTTCGAAGAACCCCAGCAGGCCGAAGAAGCGGGCCAGCGACCACTCCTTGTCCATGTAGCCAAGCGCGAACACCTGGGCCAGGAGGCTCATGAAGGTCACCAGCTCCAGGGCGGCCAGGCTGTAGAGCGAGAGGTCGAGGCCGATGCGCAGCGACAGATCAGCCACCGAGAACCAGGGCAGGCTGATGTGGTGAGGCCCGCTCAGCCAGACATCGCGCAGTGCCAGGCTGCCGTGCAGCACGGCCAGCAGGGTGACGAGAATATTGAGGTAGGCCGCCGGCCGCTGGCCGTTGCGGCGGAAGAGGCCACAGGTCCAGGGCAGGGACAGCAGCAGACCGCTGAAGCCGTACAGCGGAATCAGCCAGGCCAGCTGCAGCGACAGGGGCAGTGAGGCAGGCAAGGGAACGGGCCTCGGGGGGTTCGGATGGGCGCGGGTGGGGCCGGACTCTAGGGGTGGGAGCCGGAGCTCAGGGCGGCTGCAGGCCCGCCAGCACTAAAACGTTGCCCTCTCGAGATGGCGCTCATGCCGGCCTCCCAGGCTCTGCAGCCAGACCGCGAGTTCCTCGGCATGGTGCTGCTCGTCGCTCCACAGCTGGCGGAAGAAGGCTTCACTCTCCCCGTCGCCGACCAGCAGGCAGAAGCGCACGGCCTCGGCATAGAGGTTCACCAGTTCATCCTCCAGAACCATGTTCTGGCGAAGCAGCCCCTCCAGGTCGCGGCCGTGGCCGGCCGGCCTGAGCTGGGAGGCCGCGGGGGCAACCCCCAGCGTCAGCATGCGCTTGACGATCGTTTCGGCATGGCGCATCTCCTCCACCGTTTCCTGGCGGAAGCGCTGGGCTGCGTCCCCGTCACCCCAGCCCTCCACCAGGGCCGCCTGCGTCATGTACTGCTGAACGGCACTGAGTTCGAGGCTGAGGGCGCGTCCGAGATAGCCGAGGACGCGTGGATGCACGGCGTCCATGGCCATCACAGGCGACGGGTGGTGCCGCTGGCGTTCAGAGCCGGTTCGACCTCGCCGTGGGGGCGGGCGATGATGTGGGCCGCCACCAGGCCGTCGCCGACCCGCTCGCAGGCGTCGGCACCGGCGCGAACGGCGGCGTTCACAGCGCCGGTTTCCCCGCGCACCAGCACGGTCACATAGCCGCCCCCCACGAATTCACGGGCCACCAGGGTGACCTCAGCCGCTTTGGTCATGGCGTCGGCGGCCTCGATGGCCGGCACCAGGCCACGGGTTTCGATCATCCCCAGGGCGATGCCCCTCACCGCCGGGGTTTCGCTCTGGGCCGCGGGGGCAACCCCCAGC
>JBFLKL010000086.1:0-9432 GCA_040883175.1 Synechococcaceae cyanobacterium
GTTGCTCCGTTCCGGCCCCCTTGGCAGGATCGGCCCGCCCCCCTGCCTCCCTGCGGCCTGATGTCCGTCTCACCGCCGCCGGGTCCGGCGTCCGCCGCTTCAGCGCCCGCCCGCGCCTGGTGGCGCCGCCGCCCCACCACCCTCTCGGCGCGCATGGCCCGCTGGGGCGTGATCATCGTGCTGGCCTATGCCCTGGTGGCGCTGCTCACGCCGCTGCTGGTGCAGGCCGGCTGGCTGCCCGACCCCAACGCCGGCCTCGACAACCCCATCTACGCCGTCCCCTCGCCGGCCCACTGGTGCGGCACCGATCGCCTCGGCCGCGATGTGTGCGTGCGCACCCTGGCGGCCAGCGGCGTGGCCCTGCAGGTGGTGCTGCTGGCCCTGGTGGTGGCGCTGCTGATCGGCGTGCCGCTGGGCATGGTGAGCGGCTATCTGGGCGGCTGGGTCGACCGCCTGCTGGTGCTGCTGATGGACACCCTCTACACCCTGCCGGTGCTGCTGCTCTCGGTGGTGCTGGCCTTCCTGCTCGGCCGCGGCCTGCCCAACGCCGCCGCCGCCCTGTGCGTGGTGTACATCCCCCAGTACTTCCGCGTGGTGCGCAACCAGAGCGCCCAGGTGAAGGCCGAGCTGTATGTGGAGGCGGCCCAGTCGCTCGGGGCCGGGCCGGCGTGGATCCTGCGGCGCTACCTGTTCCGCAATGTGATCACCTCGGTGCCGGTGCTGCTCACCCTCAACGCCGCCGACGCCGTGCTGGTGCTCGGTGGCCTCGGCTTCCTGGGCCTGGGCCTGCCGGAAACCGTGCCGGAGTGGGGCGGCGACCTGCAGCAGGCCCTCACCGCCCTGCCCACCGGCATCTGGTGGACCGCCCTCTACCCCGGCCTGGCGATGTTCGTGCTGGTGCTGGGGCTGTCGTTCCTGGGCGAGGGGCTGGAGAGCTGGCTCAGCGGTTCCGGCCAGGCCTCCCGCGCCGCCCGCTGAGCGATGGCCCCCTCCACCGCTTCTGCCGGCGCTGCCCCGGCTGGCCCGTTCGCCCTGCACTGCTGGCGGCCACCCGCCGGCGGCCCCGACCCCTGGGCGGTGCTGGCGCTCGTGCACGGCATCGGCAGCCATGGGGGCAGCTTCGCGCCGCTGGCCGCGGCGCTCACGAGCGAGGGCCTGGTCGTCTGCGCCGTGGACCTGCCCGGCCACGGTCGCTCCCCCGGCCCCCGCGGTGATGTGCGCAGCTGGCAGGAGCTGGCTGCCGCCGTGGATCAGCTGCTGGAGCGCGCCGCGCGGGAGGCTCCGGGGCTGCCCTGTTTCCTGCTCGGTCACAGCCTCGGCGGTGCCATCGTTCTCGACGCCGCCGGGCGCCGGGAGGGCTCCCTCCGCGGGGTGGTGGTGAGCAACCCGGCCCTGGCGGTGGAGCCCCGCGGGCCGTTGCGGCTGCGGCTGCTGCTGGCGCGGCTGCTGGCCCGCTTCCGGCCCGGCTTCACCCTGGCCACCGGCATCACCCTGGAGGCGGCGGCCCACGATCCGTCGGTGCGGGAGCGCATCGCCGCCGATCCCCTCCGCCACGACCGCTGCTCCGCCGCCCTGGCCGTGGCCTGGGAGCGGTGCAGCCGCACCCTGATGGCCGCTGCCGCCCAGTTCCCGCTGCCGCTGCTGGTGCTGCAGAGCAGCGCCGACGGCGTGATCAGCGCCGCGGCGGTGCAGCGCTACGTGGATGCCCTGCGGGAGGGGGCGCGGCAGCCGCCCGATGTCACATTGCGTCTCTATCAAGACAGCCTCCACGAGCTGTTCGACGACCGCGAACGGGACGTTGTGATCGCCGACCTGCTGGCCTGGCTGCGGGCCCATGGCTGACCGCCGCCTGGCGCGGGTGCAGCCGCCGCTGGCGCCGATCCGGCCCGCCTACCGGCCGCTGGTGCTGCGGCTGGTGCACGCCCTGCTGCCGCTGCTGCTGCGCTGGCGGCTGGTGCGCTGGCTGCCGGCTGGCATCACCCACCTCGAGCTGGAGAACGCCGAACCGCTGGTGGCGTTGCTGCGGCGGTTCCGGCAGGGGCGCTGCCGCCTGCTGCTGGCCTTCCGCCACAGCGCCGTGGACGATCCTCTCTGTGGCCTGTGGCTCTTCTCCCGCGGTCTGCCGCCGGCGCTGCGGCCCCAGCCGGTGCACTTCTTCTACGACCGCGGCATGCCCCTGTGGGCCGGCCGCCCCCTGGGCTGGCTGCTCGCGGCGCTGGGTGGGGTGTCGCTGCGGCGCGGCCGCCAGCCCGACTGGAGCGCCCTGCGCCAGGCCCGTGAGCTGATGCGCGACGGTCCCTTCCCCTTCGCGGTGGCGCCGGAGGGCGCCACCAACGGCCTGGGGGATCAGCTCGGCCCCCTGGAGCCCGGCAGTGCCCGGCTGGCCCTCTGGTGCCGCGACGATCTGCGCCGGGCCGGCCGGCCCGAGGCGGTGTGGATCGTGCCGATCGGCATCCACTACCGCTATCCGGATGCCCCCTGGCCGCGGCTCGAGCGCCTGCTGGGGCGCCTGGAGCGCCAGATGGGAGTGGCCCAGGCCGCTGCGGAGGATCACACCGATGGCCCTGCGCTGACCCGGCCGGAGCGCTGCCGGCGGCGGCTCCTGCGGCTCGGCGAGCAGTTGCTGGCGGCCCTGGAGGCGTTCTACGGGCGCTTCGGTGAGGGCCATGGCGGTGCCGGTGGCGCGGCCGGGGAGAGCGGCGAGGCCCTGGCCAGCTGCGACGGGCGCATCGCGGCCCTGCGCGACCGGGTGCTGCGGCTGGCGGAGGCTCGCCTGAGCGTGCGGCCGGCCGGCAGCCACGAGGATCGCTGCCGCCGCCTCGAGGAGGTGGCCTGGCAGTGGATCCACCGCGAAGACCTGCCGCCCCGCCAGCGGCTGTCCCCCCTGCAGCGCGACCTGGCGGACGAGGCCGCGGCGGAGGCCGCCCTGGCGCTGCGCCACATGCGCCTGGTGGAAACCTTCGTGGCCGTCTCCGCCGGTTACCTGGCCGAGCCCAGCTTCGAGCGCTGCGCCGACGTGGCCCTGCTGCTCCATGACGGCCTGGCCCGCCTGGGCGGCGGCCCCCTGCCGGCCCGGCCGCGCCTGGGGCGCCGCCATGCCCTGCTGCAGGTGGCCGAGCCGATTCCCGTGCCGGCCGAGCCCGGTGGCCGCCGCCAGGTGCAGGACCTCACCACCCGGCTGGAGCAGCGCCTGCGCGGCTGTCTGCCCTGAGCGAGAATCGGAGCTCTGGCTCGACGGGGGGCGCCTGCCATGCCCTGGTGGCTCGATCTGGTGCTGCTGACCAGCGCCACGGCCTTCTGGTGGCGGGCCAGCCGCGAAGGTGACGACGTGTGGTGTCTGCTGCTGAAGCTCCTCGCCGTGGTGGCGCTTGGGGTGGTGCTGCTGGGCGGTCGCCAGGTGCTGCTGGAACTGCTGGCCCTGGCCCTCGCCCTGTGGCTGCCCAGCTCCACCAGCCCCCACCTCTGGAGCCGTCTCTCCGGTCGCCTGCCCGGCGCTGCTCAGCAGCGCAGCCGCAGCGTGCGCGGCAGCTCCTCGGCGATGGCACCTTCGGCGTCGAGGGGCGGGTAGTCGCGGCCCTGCTGGCGGCACCAGGCGGCCACCTGGGGGTAGGCCCACTCGAACAGCTGGCGCTGGTACCGCTCCCTGGGCACCCCTGCCCCGCCGCTGGGCACCAGTCCCGCCGCCTGGCGCTGGCGCAGCGCCTCGAACAGCAGCGTGGCCGCCGCCACGCTCACGTTCAGCGACTGCACCATCCCCCGCATCGGGATCACGATCGCCTGGTCCACCATCCCCGCCGCTTCCGGGCTCAGGCCCCACTTCTCCGCTCCCAGCACGAAGGCGGTGGGGCCGGTGAAGTCGCAACGGCGGTAGTCCACCGCCTCCGCGCTCAGGTGGGTGCCGTAGAGCCGGAACCCCTGGCGTCTGAGCTCCGCCATCGCCGCCGCGCTGCCGGCGTGCCGCTGCAGCGGCACCCACTTCTGGCTGCCCTGGGCGGTGCTGTTGAAGGTGGGCAGCCGACCTTCCAGGCACACCGCATGGGCCTCCAGCACCCCCACCGCATCGCAGCTGCGCAGGATCGCCGAGAGGTTGTGGGGTTTCTCCACGTGCTCCAGCAGCACCGTGAGATCGCCCATGCGGCCGTCCAGCACGGCCCGCAGGCGTTGGTAGCGGCGCGGCAGCAGCGGCATGGCAGCGGCGGCATCAAGCCTGGGGTTTCGGCACCATTGAACCCCCCGGACACGGCCCTTGAGCTTCGATCAGCGCGTCTATGCCGCGGTGGCCCTGATCCCGGCGGGCCGGCTGGCCACCTACGGCCAGATCGCCGAACTGATCGGCGCCTACGGCCGGGCGCGGCAGGTGGGCTGGGCCCTGCGCCGCCTGGCATTGCCCTCGCCGGTGCCCTGGCAGCGGGTGGTGAATGCCCAGGGGCGGATCAGCTTCACCCCCAGCCGCGAGGGCAGCGACTGGATCCAGCGTGAGCTTCTGCTCGCGGAGGGCATTCCGGTGGACGCCGAGGGGCGCCTGCCGCTGAGGCGCTATCTGTGGGTGCCGCCTCCCGAGCCGCCTCCCCCTGTCCGCCCCTTCGTCCCTCCCGCCGCCCCCGGGTCAGGCTGAACCCGCTGCCATCGGCCTGGCGCCACGGCAGCTGGCCTGGCAGGTGCTGCTGGCGGTGGGCGGTGGGGCCTACGCCGATCTGGCCCTGGAACGGGAACTGCAGCGCAGCGCCCTGCCGGCAGCCGATCGCGCCCTGGCCACCGAGCTGGCCTACGGCGCCATCCGCCAGCGCCTGCTCCTCGACGCCTGGCTGGATGCCCTCGGCCGGGTGCCGGCCGCCCGCCAGCCGCCGAAGCTGCGCTGGCTGCTGCACCTGGGCGCCTACCAGCTGTTGTTCAGTCAGCGGGTGCCGGCGGCGGCGGCGGTGAGCACCACCGTGGAGCTGGCCAAGCGCGGCGGGCTGGGTCGGCTGGCGCCGGTGGCCAATGGCCTGCTGCGCCAGCTGCTGCGCCGCCGCCAGGGCCAGGAGCCCCCGCTCGAGCCCGGTGTGGAGCCCTGGCGCGGCCTGACGCTGCCCAGCGATCCGGCGGCCAGCCTGGCCCTGCGCCACTCCCTGCCGCCCTGGCTGGCGGAGCTGCTGCTGCGCTGGCTGCCGCCGCAGCGGGCCGAGGATTTCGCCCGGGCCTGCAACCGGCCGCCGCCGCTGGATCTGCGTGTGAACCCCCTGCGCACCAGCCGCGAGGCGCTGCTGGCGGCGCTGGCGGCGGCGGGGGTGCAGGCCGAACCGCTGCCGGGGGCGGATCTCGGGCAGGCGCTCACCCTGATGGGCCGGGTGGGGGATCTGCGCCGCCTGCCCGGCTATGCCGAGGGGCACTGGTGCGTGCAGGACCGCAGTGCCCAGCGCATCGCCCCCCTGCTCGATCCCCGGCCCGGGGAGCAGCTGCTGGATGCCTGCGCCGCCCCCGGCGGCAAGACAACCCACATCGCCGAGCTGGTCGGCGATGGCGGCCAGGTGTGGGCCGTGGACCGATCGGCCCGACGCCTGCAGCGTCTGGAGCGCAATGCGGCGCGGCTGGGCCTCACCTGCATCCGCACCCTGGCCGCCGATGCGGCGGACCTGGCCGTGCTCAGGCCCGACTGGTGCGGCCGCTTCGATCGCGCGCTGGTGGATGCCCCCTGTTCGGGCCTCGGCACCCTGGCCCGCCATGCCGATGCCCGCTGGCGTCTGCAGCCGGCGGCGATCGCCGAGCTGGTGGCCTTGCAGCGGCGTCTGCTGGAGGGGGTGGCGCCGCTGCTTCGGCCGGGAGGGGTGCTGGTGTATGCCACCTGCACTGTGCACCCGGCCGAGAACGGCGCGTTGATCGACGCCTTCCTGGCCGCCCATCCCGACTGGCGCCAGCAGCACCGTCAGCAGTGGTGGCCCGGGGAGGGGGAGGGGGATGGTTTCTTTGTAGCCAGTGTGGCCAGGCTCCAGGCTCAGGGCTCAGCCGGTGGCGGCGGTGGCGGCGGCGGCGGCGGTGCCGCGGCGGCCGGTGCCGGTGGGGGCGGTGCCGCCGGGACGGGCGCTGGGGCCGGAGCCGCTGCCGGGGCAGGCGGCTGAGCGGGGGCGGCAGCGGGCCGGGGTCGGGGCGCGGGCGGCGGATCCGACCGCACCGCCGGTGCCGACGGCCGTTCGGCGGGCTCGGGCCTCGGCTCCGGCTCCCGGCGGGGCTCCGGAATCGGCGTGGGGTCTTCGTCTGCGCCCACGGGCGCGGTCCAGGACTCGGCCTCCGGCTCCCTGCGGGTCTGATCCTCCGGTTTCGGGGTGGGCTTGGGCTTGGGCTTGGCCGCGGGCTTCTTGAAGCTGCCGGTGAGCACCGGTTTGGGCGGGAACTGCTGCACCGGCAGCGACTTGCTGATCGGCTCCATGAACCGTCTCCAGGCGTAGCTGGCCGCCACGCTGCTGCTTCCCGTCTTGCGGTTGCCGTCGTAGCCCAGCCACACCGCCGTGGTGAGCTGGGGGATCGAACCCACGAACCAGAGGTCGCGCGCGCCTTCGGAGGTGCCGGTCTTGCCGGCCACAGGCCGGTCGGCCAGGGCCGCGCCACGGCCGGTGCCGCTGCTCACCGCCCGCTGGAGCATCCACTGCATGGCGTCGGCCACCTCGCTGCTCACCACCCGCACCCCCTTGGGGCCATCCACCCGGCGGCTCCAGAGCAGCTCCCCGTCCGGTCCGTAGATCTCCTCGAACGGGGTGGGCTTCACGTAGACGCCCCGGTTGGTGATGGCGGCATAGGCGGCCGCCATGTCGAGCACGTACTGCTCGTTGGCCCCCAGCACCATGGACGGGTATTCGCCGATGTCGCCCACCATGCCCATGGTCTTGGCGATCTCCACCACCTTCGGGTAGCCCACCTTCTCGGCCAGGTCCACCGAGGCGGCGTTCATCGACTGGGAGATGGCGTTGCTGATCGGGGTGATGCTCTTGGACTTCGCGCCCTTGATGCAGAACGTCTTGGGCGGCCAGCCGTCCTTGATGCAGCGCTGCTGGTTGTTCACCGTGTCCTCGGGCTTCAGCCCCGCCTCCAGCGCCGCGGTGTAGGTGAACAGCTTGAAGGTGGAGCCCGGGGAGCGCAGCGCCTGGGTGGCCCGGTTGAACTGGCTGGTGTTGAAGTCCTTGCCACCCACCAGCGCCCGCACCAGGCCGGTGCCCGGCTCGATCGCCACCAGAGCGCCCTCCAGCCCGCCGGTGGCGGAGGTCCGGATGGTCTTCTCGGCTTCCTCCTGCCAGGCCAGATTGACGCTGCTGCGCACCGTCAGCCCCCCCACCTCCAGCTGCTCCTTGCTGAGCACACTGGCCAGTTCCTGCTGCACCCAGCTGCCGAAGTAGGGCGCGCGACTCTCCCAGTACTTCGGGTCGGCCGGTTTGAGCCCCAGTGGCGAGCCCTCGGCCTCGAGCTGCTGGCTGGTGGTGATGAAGCCCGCCTCGCGCATGCGGCGCAGCACGATCCGGCGGCGCTGCAGGGCCAGCTCCGGATTCACCAGCGGCGAATACACCGACGGGGCCGGCGGCAGGCCCGCGATCATCGCCGCCTCCGGCAGGGTGAGCTGATCCGGCGTCTTGGAGAAGTAGATCCAGGCCGCATCGGCCACGCCATAGGCGCTGGAGCCCAGATACACGAGATTGAGATATTCCGTGAGGATCTCGCGCTTGCTCAGCTGCCGCTCCAGCTTCCCGGCCAGGGCCGCTTCCTTGAGCTTGCGCGCGATCGTGCGGTCCTGGCTCAGGAACACCGTGCGGGCCAGCTGCTGGGTGATCGTGCTGGCCCCCTCCTCCACCGAGCCGCGGGAGATGTTGCGCGCGGCGGCCCGCACGATGCCCAACAGGTCGATGCCGTTGTGGCTGTAGAAGCGGCGATCCTCGGCGGCGATGAAGGCCTTCTCCACCAGGGGCGGCACCGCGCCGGCGCTGATCTTCTCCCGCGCCACCGGACCCAGCTTCTGCACCACCTGGCCGTCGGCGGAGAGGATCGTGAGCGTGCCGGGGCGGTTGTAGCTGCTGATGCCGCTGGCATCGGGGAGCAGGGAATCGAAACTGCCCACCACGGTGGTCTGCACCGCCGCCACGCCGCCGCCCAGCACCGCCGCCGCGATCGCGGTGACCACGAGGCGCCGGCTGCCGCCCTGCGTCCGCGCCGCCGCTGCCGCGGGGGGCCTGGCCGTGGTGGGCAGGGTGCGGGTCACGTCACACCACCAGGGCGCTGTGACCGATCGCCAGGGCCGTCACCAGCATGCCCAGCACCAGGAAGGGCTGCGCGCTGGCCTGGTATTTGACATCGAATGCCACCGGATCGCGCAGCAGCCAGATGTCCTGGAAGGTGATCTGGGGAATGATCAGCAGCACCAGCAGCACGGCGGCGAAATGCTGGCCGATGGCGATCAGCACGGCAACCATCGCCAGCTGGAAGATGTCGATCATGCCGGCGCTGATCCAGCCGGCCTTCTCGATGCCGAACACCACCGGCAGGCTCTTGAGCCCCAGAGCCCGGTCGCCCTCCACGCTCTTGAAGTCGTTGACCACGGCAATGCCCAGGCCCGCCAGCGAGTAGGCCAGGGTGAGCAGGGCGGTGGTCCAGGTGAGCTGGCCGAACAGGGCCTGACCCGCCCACCAGGGCAGGGCGATGTAGCTGGCCCCCAGGGCGTAGTTGCCCAGCCAGCCGTTCTGCTTGAGCTTCAGCGGCGGCGCGGAATAGATGAAGCTCACCAGCGACCCACCCAGGGCCAGCAGCAGCAGCACCGGTGTGCTGTGGCCGGCCCACAGATCCAGACCCCAGGCCACGGCCAGACCGGAGAGCAGCAGCACCCAGATCTGCACCTTCACCTGGGACAGGGGAATGGCACCCGAGGGGATCGGGCGGTAGGGCTCGTTGATCGCGTCGATCTCGCGGTCGTAGTAGTCGTTGATCGTCTGGGTGTAGCCGGCCAGCAGCGGGCCGCTCATCAGCATGCAGGCGATCGAGGCGCCCACCTCGCTCAGGGTCCAGTGGAAGTTGCCGGAGGCGGCCGCTCCGCAGATCACGCCCCAGATCAGGGGGATCCAGGTCACCGGCTTCATCAGCTGCAGCCGGATCTTCCAGATGTTGTCGCTGCCGGCCGCTCCCTTCATCCCCAGCAGCTGGCGTGCCGCTGAGCCGTTGCTCGCTTCGGGGTTGGGGCTCTTGGTCAAGGCCTTGGCTTCAGGCTGGCTGGGGGCTCAGGCGGGGGTGATCTCGTCGTCGAAGAACCAGGCGGTGCGTCCACCGGCCAGGTCCACCACCACCCCGATGCCCTGGCCGTCAACGGTGCGGAAGCCCTTGACGGTGCCGCTGGGATCGCTCTGCAGCATCGCCACCAGGTCGGCCGGGATGCGATCGCGGACGCGGACGACGCGCACCTTGGAACCAACGTTGATCGTGGCA
>JBFLKL010000087.1:0-15566 GCA_040883175.1 Synechococcaceae cyanobacterium
GTCGAAGCGGGCGGCGCCGCGCCTAGCCATGGCCGGGGCTGCTCCGCAGGCCGGCCGCCAGGGCCATCACCACCGCCACCACCCCCATCAGCACCAGCCCACCCACAAACAACACTGCACGGTGCAGCTCAAGGGCATAGCCGAGCTCGAGGGCGATGTTGGCCGTGAGCGTGCGCACCGGATCGAACAAGGAGGCCGGCACCTGAATCACGTTGCCCGCCACCATCAGCACGGCCATGGTTTCCCCCAGGGCGCGGCCACTGGCCAGGATCACGGCGCTGAGCAGACCGCCCCGGGCGACCGGCAGCACCACCCCCTCCAGGGTGGCCCGACGCGACAGTCCCAGGGCGGCGGCGGCCTGCAGGGATGGGGCGGGCACGTCGCGCAGCGCCTGTTCGCTGAGCAGGGCGGTGGTGGGCAGGATCATCACCGTGAGGCAGAGAATGCCGGCCAGCAGGCTCTGGCCGGGCGGGTGCCACTGGCGGATCAGCGGTGTGAGCACCACCAGGCCCCAGAACCCCACCACCACCGAGGGGATGCCGCCCAGCAGCTGCAGCAGCTGCCGGTGCGGCCCGCGCAGCCGCGGTGGGCCGTAGCTGGTGGCGAACAAGGCCGAGCCCAGACCCAGCGGCGCGGCCAGCAGCACCGCCCCGCCGCTGGAGAGCAGGGTACCGGCCAGCATCGGCAGCAGGCCGTAGCCGGCATCGCCATCCCCGCTGGCGGGATGCCAGTCGGGATCGCGCAGGAAGCGCACCGGCCCGAGCTGCTGCAGGGCGGGCCAGGCCTCGCGCAGCACGAACAGCAGGATCAGGGCCACGATCAGGGCCGCCAGCGCCGAGAGCAGCCGCAGCGTCCACAGCAGCGGCCGGTCAGCGTGCCGGTGGAACGAAGAACTGGGCTTCGACAAGATCACTGACCTCGGGAGAGCGGGCGAAGGCGAGGAAGGGAGCCACCCCGGGGGCCGCCGGTGGCTTGATCACCAGATTCAGGGGCCGGGAGAGCGGATAGCGCCCGGAGCGCACGTTCTCCAGGCTGGGGGCGATGCCGGCCAGGGGCAGCAGCCGGATGGCTGTTCCCGCCTCCGCCTCCTGGCTGGCGGTGCCGATCGACACGTAGCCGAGCGCGTGGGGATCGGCCGCCACGGTGAGGATGCCCTGCTGGTTGTCACCGATCACCACCGACGCCTTGATCTGACGGCTGTCGAGCCGGAAGTGCTCGAGGAACAGCTCCAGGGTGGAGCGCCCCTCCGCCTTGGTCACCACCGTGATCGGCGCATCCGCACCGCCCAGCTGCCGCCAGTTGCTGATCGCCCCGGTGTACACCGCCCGGATCTGGTCGTCGCTGAGGCTGCGCACCGGATTGGCACGGTTCACGACCAGGGCGATGCCGTCGATGGCGATCGTGGTGGCCTGCAGATCCGCCTCCTCCGGCTTGAGCGCCCTCGACACCAGGCCGATCTGGGCGGTGCCGCTGCGCGCGTCGGCGATCCCCCGGGAGGAGCCGCCGGTCTGCACGTCGACGCGGGTGCCGGGATGGCTGGCCTCGTAGCGCTTGGCGATCTCGGCGGCCAGGGGGGCCACCGTGCTGGATCCGCTGAGGCTGAGCTTCGGTGCGCGGGCCGCGCTGCAGCCGGCCACGGCTGCAACCAGCGCCAGGCCGGTCATGGCCCAGGGGATCGGCGGCCTTCGCGGAGGCCCGGATGCAGGCGCTGGCCCTGCCTTTGGCTGCACGGTCATGGGAAAGGGGAGCAGGATTCAGGGTTGGATCTGCGAGTCGGTGGAAGCCGAGCCGGGCAGAAACCGGCGCGCCAGGAGCAGGGCGCAGGCAACGGTGGCCAGCAACCCGACCAGGCGCAGGCTTGCCGCACAGGCAGCGGCCGTGCCGAGCCCCACATAGAGCACCGTGCCGGGCACGATGCCGATCAGGCCGAGGGCAAAGGTGAGCGGGGGGATGTCGCTGAGGCCGTAGGCCACGTTCAGGAGGTTGAAGGGCAGCACCGGCGAGAGCCGGGCCAGCAGCAGCACCCGCAGACCTTCCTGGCTCACCACCCGGCGCAGGGCCTGCAGGTGCCGGGAGCGCTCCAGCCAGCGGCTGGCCTGGGGGCGCAACCAGCGGCGCGACAGCGTGAACACCGCCATGGCACCGATGGACGCCCCGAGTACCACCAGGGCCGATCCCAGCGCCAGGCCGTAGACGCTGCCGGCCAGGACCGTGGCCGGCGCCGCCGGCAGCAGCAGCATTTCAGCCACCGCGTAGACCAGCACGAACAGCACCATCCCGGCCGGATGGTGCAACAGCGCTGGATCGAAGCTGCTCCACATGGGATCGCCACTGCTGTTGAACGGCATCGAGATCGGCCCCCCAGTCGATGGCCACCTGGCTGGGGATCTCCAGGTCGCGGTCCTCGAGCGCCTGCTCCAGAGATCCGTCCCGGGCCGCCAGGCTGAGGCGCTGCACCAGCGCGAAGGTGGTCATGGCAGGCTGCCAGGTGTCGTTGGCGACCCAGCGATTCACCGTGAACAGGCTGAGCGGCAGTCCCCGGGGATCGAGGCCGATGCCCAGCAGATGGGTGAGCTCGGCACCGGGCTGGCCGGGCATGAACAGGTGCAGATGGCCGTGCTCCTCGCCCGGCCGGTGGCAGTGGTAGCAGGCCTGGCCACCGCTGAGCGGATCACGCCAGTCGTCCCCGGGGTAGTGGCGTTCGGCCAGCACCACGCCGTCGCCTGTGCAGGCGCGCACCAGCGAACCGTGCTGGGCGTTGACCTTCAGCCAATGGCGCAGGCTGCGGCAGCCGGCCTGGTAACGCTGGCGGAGGAGCATCAGCGGGCCGCGCAGCAACCTCCGGACTTCTGTTCGTGCCTGCTCCCACAACCACCCCGAGGGCCGCAGATGCCTGCGCAGGCCGGCAGGGTGAGCGCGGCAGCAGACAGTGCGGCAACTCCGAGGCCGGCACGGAGACGGGACGAAAGGGAAGGCATCGATGGATTGACGGTCAACAGAGGACGTACCCACGGCCGGGGCGATTGGATTGCCGACCATGCCAGCCCCGGGGAACACGGCGACATCAGTCAGTCCACACGGGAAGGACGGGCCGGCATGGCGGGCAGACCAGGCTGATCGGCAGGGCACTGCGGGCAAACCATCCCTCCGCTCCCGCCGGCCGCACCAGGCGCCCGAGAAGGGCCGGGATGGCGAGCAGGTCAGGCGGGGCCTGACGCACCGGCCAGGACCCGGGCTGCTGGTACAGCCGGTCCTGGAGCTGGATCCGTTCAGCCTGGGATCGCCAGAGCCAGACGCCGCCGAGCTTCACCCGTGCGCCAGAACGGCGCACCTGCTCCGGCTGCAGCGTCAGGGGCAGGGTTCCCAGGCAGTGCGCGTGGATCTGCACCGGCAGATCAGGCGCAAACCAGGCATCGCCCGGGGGGACTCCGCACCAGCTGAGCTCCACCCCCCGATGGCTGAGGGCCGTGAGTCTGGCGGGCCAGCTGTGCGGCCCTTGCTCAACAACCACATCCACCTGCTGAGGCCGGAACCAGACCACAGAATCGGGGGGGAGACGATCCCAGCAGACACGCAGGGCTGCGATCAGGCTCACCACGGCCAGAACACTCCACACGAGGGGCAGGATCGGGATCGGGCCACGCGACAGCAGGGCCAGATTGAACAGCTGCAGGGCCAGCAGACCGACAAGGGGGACCAGCAGCGGCGCGGCCGGGCCCCGGCGTTGCGGTGAGGCGGTTTTCGGTGTGACGTCAAAGCGCCGTGGATGCCCCAGGAACGTGCTCAGCACAGCGTGCAGCAGGGGAGCGAGAAACACCCAGCGATACAGCTCGGGCAGCAGCGCCGAACGCGAGCCATGGCTGAACCAGCGCACCAGCAGCAACTGGGCCAGGGCCAGAGGCAGGGCCAGCGTCAGCCAACCGTCGTCCCGCAGCACCAGCGGGGGCACCTGCAGCAGACCGAAGCTGAGCGGCAGCAGCAGCAGCACCAGTTGTGGCAGCACGTTCAGCCAGTGCAGGATCCCCTCCAGATAGGCCAGCCGCTGCAGGGGCGACAGGCCGGCAATGGTGAGCGGGCTGGCCGAGGTGCGCAGGATCTGGAGCGTGCCACTGGCCCAGCGGCTGCGTTGGCGGGCCATCGCCTCGATGCCGGGGGGCGCCAGGCCGGCACTGAGTTTCTCGTTGAGATAGAGGCAGCGGTACCCGGCCGCGCTGAGCCGGATCCCGGTGGCCAGGTCCTCCGAGGAGGTGGCGGTTTCGAACCCGCCCACCCGCATCAGCGCCTGGCGACGCATCACGAAGGAGGTGCCGGCGCACACCACGGCACCCACTCCCTGGCGGATGGGCTCGATCCAGCGATAGAAGTACTCCTCATCCGGCATCAGCCAGCGCTCCAGACCCAGGTTGCGGATCACCGGATCGGCGTTCATGTAGCTCTGAGGGGTCTGCGCCAGGGCCACCCGCGGGTCGTCGAACAGGCCCACACAACGCGCCAGAAAGTCGTGCTGGGGAACCACATCGGCGTCGAACACCGCCAGCAGATCGCCGTTCAGCTCCGGCAGCACGTGGTTGAGATTGCCGGCCTTGGCCTGACTCCGATCGGGGCGGCAGCGGTACCGGCAGCCCAGCCGGGAGCAGAGCGCAGCCAGTTCAGGACGACCGCCATCGTCCAGCAACCACACCGTCAGCCGTGGATAGTCCAGGGCCAGACACCCCCTCAGGGTGCGCTCCACCAGCTCCTGGGGTTCACCGCAGCAGGGCACCAGCACGTCCACAACCGGCAGGCGCTGTGGATCCTGCTGGCGGCGATGGGCCAGCCGCAGGGCCGCCTGATCGGCCTCCTGCCGCACCGGCGGCTCGCGGAACCAGGCCAGCACCAGCTGCAGCAGGCCATTGCCGAGCAGGACGGTTTCGGCCGCCAGCATGGCCAGGCTGATGGCCGTGGCCAGGGGAGTGCTGAGGTTGAGGGTGCTGGTGACGCGCCAGAGGAGATAGCCGACGCTGAGCAGCACGATCACCGCGATCGCACTGCGGCGCGCGGCCATTGGCAGACAGGCCTCAGGACGGCGGCGCAGCCACAGGGCCCAGGCCAGCACCGGCAGCGGGGCCACCCAGCGGCCTGCCCCCCCACCAACCGCTTGCAGCAGGACTGCCGCAGCCAGAGGGGGCAGGGCCGCAAGCCAGAACACCCACCCCTGCCGGGGGAGCGAAACCCGCGTGGGGCCGGCTCGCCCCAGGCCGGTGATCGGTCGGCACACCATGGCAGCGGCAAGGCGGTTCGACGGGCACGCTTGGTTCACAGTCTGTGGTCAGGACTGCTTCGCCGCGAGCTCGGCGGGTACGGCCTCACTACCGGTGGGGTCCCCGGATGGATTGCTGCCAGTGGATCTCCGCAAACGGATCGCTCCGGTTTCGGATACCGGCCTTCCGGTTGCGGTGGTTTCAGGAGCGGGGCTTGATCAGCTGCAGCACCTGAGGTCCGGTCGCAGCAAGGCGCCGCTCACAGTCGAGTGCAGCCAGGATCGCCCGTGCAGACTGCTCGATCGCGCCATCGTCAGCCGCCGCCCTGGCCTGATTTTCCAGCTCGATGATGCGGGCACGCAGCTCAGGCTTCTGGTCGCGGTCCCCGCTGCCGCGGGAATGACCGTTCAACAGGGATTGTTTGGCGGGCAGGGTTGCCGTCATACCAGCAGATGAGCGAGGAATGGACGAACGGCCGGCGTGGGAACGACAAACACTTGACAGGAGGCCGGAAGCCGGGAGAGACCGTTTGCGACACGTCCCGGGCAGGCAAGGGGATCGGCCGGCCGGAGAGTTCGCTCCCGGAGTTCGCCGGAGGGCGAGATGGATGCCAGAGGAATGCTTTTGTCGTGGCAATCGCTAGTTGAATCTAGCAAATCAGGCGCTGCTCCATTCCCGCCTCCCTGGTGCCCCGGTCTGGGGCACCCGAGCCATCAGGTGCCCGGTTCTTCGCAGTAGCCTCCCAGGGCAGCGATCTGATCACGCAGTACCTCCTCACGCTCGCGATCCCCACGGGTGAGGGCGACGGCAAGGGCGAATTGCAGTTTCTCACGTTGATGATCGCCCTCATCAGTGCGGGCAACCTGAGCGGTGACGCCGGGGGGTGCTGGCTGGGAACGGTGACGGGCGGTGCGGGCAGGTCCTGGAACGGCAGCTGCGGTGATGGAGGCGGAGGGAGTGGATCCAGGAGCGGTTCCTGAGGAGTGTGCGGGGCTGGGGAACGCCATGAGCTCACTTTCTTCCCATTTTGGCATCACCAACCGGTTAAGGCGAGACGCCGGGTCAGGCCCAGGGGGCAGTCAGCCGATCAGGCCGCCAGCACCGCGTGGTCCCCATGGTCATCAGCCTGCTCGTGGTGATCCGCAGCGGGAGTCTCCAGAGCTGGCATGGGTGAATCGGCGGCTTCGACCTCAGGGGGCGAATCCTGTTCCAGACCCAACAACAGACGGCAGTCGTGAAGCAGTTGCTCCACGTTTTCCAGGCTGCTGAGTTCCTGGGGGTCGCGGTCCTCGCGTCGCTCCAGGGCCAGGTTGAGTTGCAGTTCCAGCCCTTCGAGGCGTTGCTCGAGCTTCACAAGACGCTGGGAGAGGGCATGGGTGGTCTGGGCCAGATCTTCGGTGCTGCGGGTGATCCGGAAGGACACGGAGGAGGGAGCCATGGTGATGCGATGCGCTGGAGCCGATGACAACACATCCCCGCGCCATCCGCACCCTGTCGGCCGGTACCCGACCCCTGCGCAACGGGCACCCACCACCGGCCTCTGGCGATGATGGTCCGATGGTGGTGCCCTGGAACCTGCTGCTGTTCGCCCTGGCGGGGACGGCCGGCGGACTGCTGGCCCTGCGCAGCGGCCTGCCCGCCGCGCCACTGGCCGGCGCCCTGCTGGCCGCGGGGCTGGTGAGCGCCAGCGGCCGGATGGAGCCGGCCCAGTGGCCGCCGGGCACCCGCACGGCGCTGGAGATCGCCATCGGCACGGTGATCGGCACCAGCATCAGCGCCGCCGCCCTGCTGGAACTGCGGCAGCTGTGGCGGCCCGCCCTGTTGATCACCGTCACCCTCGTGCTGGCGGGACTGGCCGTGGCGGTGGTGTGCAGCCGTCTGCTGGGCATCGATCCTGTGATCGCCCTGCTGGGCTCCGCACCCGGTGGCATCAGCGGCATGAGCCTGGCGGGTGCCGAGTTCGGCGTGGGGGCGGCGGTGGCCCTGCTGCATGCGCTGCGCCTGATCACAGTGCTGATCGTGACGCCCCTGCTGCTGCGACTGATGCTGCCGATCGCCCAGCCGCCGCCTTGATGCCGTCGACCCGCGCTGCCAGCCAGTTCGTGCCCCGGCTGATCTCGACGCAGCCGGAGGGCATCGATACCTTGAACCCCCGATGCCCGAGAGGAACTATGGCCGATCGACGCCCCTCCCGACTGGCCGGATTGCGGGCCTGGCTGCTGCCCCTGACGCTTTCAGCTGCCGCCTGGGCACCCGCCGCGGCACCCGCCCAGGACGGGAGTGTGGTGCCGATGGTGATGTCCACCCCAGGCGGCCGTGGCGCCCAGATCTATTGCTTCATGCGCCAGAGCGGCAACAGCCACCAGGTGAGCTGGGATGCGGCCTACGCGGTGATCAAGCGGCAGGGAAGCGGACTGTTCCGCACCTCACCGCAACACGCGGCGGTGATGATCACGGAAGCGGTGGTCCAGAGCTCCGACACCTTCCCCAACTGCGGCATGTACCTGGGCGATCTCTACCGCCGGGAGGAGACCCAGACCCCCCCGCAGACCGCTGGTGGACCGATGACCCGAGGTGAACGCTACGGCTACTGAGGACCGACGAAGCCCCGACCTCGGCATCGGCCTGCGGGTCACAGCCCTGATGATCTCGTCACTGGTGCTGCTGAGCTGCCGGGAGCAGCCGCTGCCGCAGCAGGGAGGTGTGCGCCGCGACGACTGTCTGCGCGAGGTGACCCTGGATCGGCTGGAGGAGCAGATCGCCCTGTGTGACGAGGTGGTTGCCGCCTTTCCGGACGATCCCGACCCACGCAACGACCGCTACCTGCTGCACAGCCTGGCCGGTAACGACACGGCCGCCTGCGAGGACCTGCGGGAAGCCCTGCGGCTGGCCGAGCAGCTGCCGGAGGATCAGCTGGACGCACAGCTGCGCAGCGACCTGGAGGTGCGCCGCGAGCTGTGCGCGAACACTCCGCTCACCAAGCCCGCAACACCTCCCGGACCATCGCCGTGAGCCGGCGACGGCGCAGGTGCGTATCGCCGCGGTGCAGGGTGAGGGCGATGGTTTCGGCCTTGCTGGCGATCAGGCCATCCACCAGCTGATCGGCCACCCCCAGCTGCAGCCAGTGGCTGATCAGGCTGCCTCCCATGCCGATGCGATGACAACGGTCCTCGGCCTGCTCGGCATCGCCGGGGGTCCAGGGCCGCTCGATCAGCACCACGTGGCGGGCCCGGTGCAGCGTGAAGCCCAGACCACCGGTGCCGAAGGTGGCGATCAGCAGCGGCACGGCCCCGGCCTGGAAGTCGTTCACCAGGCGCTGGCGCTCAGCCACGGGCACCGCTCCGCTGAGCAGGGCGGCAGGTCCCAGCTCGCGCTGCAGCAGTCGGGCAGTGCGCACGAAGGCGGTGAACACCACCACCGCCTCCCCCTGCTCCAGGAGACGCGCCACCAGGGCCCGTGCCGCCGGCAGCTTGTAGTCGGAGCCGATCTGGCGCAGGGCCGTGAGCACGGCGAGCACCTCGGCATCCCGCCGCACCTCCCCGCGGGCGGCGCGGCGGCGATAATCGCGCACCCGGCGCTCCAATTGGTGCTGGAAGCCTCGCCCCCGGGCGGCATCGAGCTGCAGGGGATGCAGCTGGCGCTGCGTGGGGGGGAGATCGAGGCAGTCCTGCTTGCGGCGGTGCAGAAGCAGGGGGCGGATCAGGCGCTGCAGCTCCGCCAGGTTGCTGGCGCCGTTGGCCTGCCACAGCCGCCGCCCCCGGCGTTCGCACCAGTGGCCCTGGCAGAACAGCTCCTCGAACGCCTGCCGGTCCCTGGCCAGGGGATGGTCGATGGCAGCCAGCAGGGGATAGAGCTGGACCGGTCGGCCATTCTTCATCGGCGTGCCGGACAGCAGCCAGGCGGCCCGCAGGCGCGGGTGGCGGGCCAGGCGCAGCAGGCCCCGGCTGCGGGCGGTGCGGAGGTTCTGGGCGAAGTGGGCCTCGTCGGCGATCAGCACGGTGCCGGCCGGCGGCAGCGACTCCGGCAACCGTGCCCAGCTGTGCAGCTCCAGCGTCAGTCCAAGGGCCAGGGCCTCCCTGCGCCAGTGCTCGTGGAGCCCCACCGGCGCCAGCACCACCACGCGGCAGTCGGCCAGTCGCACCATGGCCCTGGCCGCTGCCAGGGCCGAGAGGGTCTTGCCCAGGCCCATGGCGTCGGCCAGCACGGCACCACGGCGCGCCAGCAGCCAGCGGGCCGCGGCCCGCTGGTGGGCAAACAGGCAGCGCCCGTCCGCCAGCGGTTCGGCCAGCGCGGCGGCCGCCACCAGCTGACGGTGGGGCGGCAGCGGCGGCAGCGGCTGCCGCAGCCAACCGAGCCACTGGGCCAGTTCCGGTTCCACCGGAAAACGGTCCTCCAGAGTGCGGCGCAGGGCTTCCGCGGCCTCCAGGGGAAAGTCCCAGCAGCGCCGCTGGCCATTCCACTGGCCCCGGGGCCGGACCGCCCGCAGCTGGGCCTGGGTGACCGCATCGAAGGGGCTGATCACCTCGATGCGCCCGGTGTCCCCCAGGCGCAAGCGACAACGAAGGGGTCCGACTGCAGCCCCGGACACAGTGCCTCCGCGCGCGATCCGGCATAACTGTGCCAACCGAGCCACGCGCATGCAGGCCAGGGAGAGGGGGTCGCTCCACGCCGGAGGGCAAGGCCCGGCCGTCAACGCCGTCTCCCTTGAGGAGCTCTGTCCGAAGCACAAACATCGTCGCTGGCGCCGGTCCCTGCACGAACTCACCGGCCACACCTGCGTCTACTGCGGACGGCGATCCGAATCGATCGACCATGTGCACCCGCAGAGTCGCGGTGGTTCGAGCGTCACTGAGAACTGCGTTCCCGCCTGCCTGGCCTGCAACGGCCACAAGGGCGACGGCGATGTGTTCCTCTGGTACCGGCAGCAGCGCTTCTACGACCCCCGCAGGGCCATGGCGATCCGGGCCTGGCTGGAAGGTGACCTACGGCTGGCGATCCGGCTGCTGGAATGGTCCAGTCCTCACCACACCCGGCAGGCCGCCGCCCCGTTGTGGCGCTGGCAGATCGCCGCCTGATGCTGGGGGTGCTCCGGCGCCAGCGCGGCCGCCACCAGCACCAGCAGGCCCACCGCCAGCAGGATGTGCAGCCCCAGCGGCTGGGAAGGAGATGGTGGGCCCAGCCGCGCCGGCCTGACGGCAAGCTGGGGCCGGACCTTGGCAGACCGCATGGGGGCTGATCGCAGAGCCGGCTGGGATGTCGGGTGTGACAACGGCAGGGAGAGATGCACCGGGCCGGCAACAGGAGGACGGGACATGGACCGGAGGCGAGTGATACAGGTGTACTCATGACCGGCGTGGCTGTCAAGCCGGCGGGGCGCCTGCTGGTGGTGGGGGCCGGCTACACCGGCCGGCGTTTCGCCCTCGCCGCCCGACGGCTGAACCGTCCGCTGGTGCTCACCAGCCGCCAGCCTCCGGCGGACCGGGCGGGCGCCACCATGCCCCCGGATGTGACCTGGATCCCCTTCGACAGCCGCGAACCCCGGCTGCCGGCGGCGACGGACCTGGCGGGCGTGAGCCACGTGCTGGTGAGCGCGCCCCCGGATGGCGGACCGGGTGATCCCACCCTGCGCTGCCTGGGGCCGCTGCTCCACGATCTGCCGCTGGAATGGCTGGGGTACCTCTCCACCACCGGCGTCTACGGCTGCACGAACGGTGCCTGGGTGGATGAACACGCCCCGCCCCGCCCCCGGGCCGGCCGCAGCCAGGCCCGGCTGGAGGCGGAGGAGGCCTGGCGGGCCAGCGGTCTGCCGGCACAGATCCTGCGGCTGCCGGCGATCTACGGACCCGGCCGCAGCCCCTTCGCGGGGCTGAGGGCCGGCCGCACGCGCCTGATCCACAAACCCGGCCAGGTGTTCTCGCGCGTGCACGTCGACGACATCGTCGGCGCCCTTCTGCACTGTCTGGCCTTGCCCGCCGGACGGCGGCCGGCGGTGCTCAACCTCACCGACGACTGCCCCTGCCCCTCCAGCGAGATCCTCGGCTTCGCCAGCCATCTGCTGGGCCTCCGACTGCCGGCCGTGGAGCGCTACGACGCCATCGAAGCCGACCTGAGCCCGATGGCGCGCAGCTTCTGGGCCGAGAATCGGCGGGCCAGCAACCGCCTGCTCTGCGCAGGGCTGGGTTACCGACTGCACTACCCCAGCTATCGGGAGGGGCTGCCCGCCTGCCTGAGGGAGGAGGAGTCCTCGGTCGAGGCCCCGCCCGTCGGCGGGCAGTCGTCAGGGGAGCCAGGATCGGCCACGAATGGCAGGCCGAGATCCTGAAGCATCCGGCCCCAGCGCAGCTCGATCCAGCCGCGGCTGATGCCCGTGCCCATCCCCCACAGCAACGCCAACAGCAACAACCAGCGCACCATGGGCAACAGCAGCGGCACCCCGGAGCCATCCAACTCGATCGGACGGAGGCTCGCCATCGCCCTGGGTGACCCGGCCGGCATCGGCGCCGAGGTGGTGCTCAAGGCCCTGGCCCTCCCCCTGCCGGCGGGCCTGGAGCCGGTGCTGGTGGGCTGCCGCCGCTGGCTGGAGAACTGCCATGGCACCCTGCGCCGACACTGCGAGGCGCCACTGCGCGATCCCGCCAGTCTGGAGATGGTGGATCTGCCCCTGGATCGCCCGGTGCGCCCAGGGCAGAGCGGCCCGACCGCCGGTGCCGCCAGCTTCGCCTGGCTGGAGGCGGCGGCCGGCCTGGTGCAGGCGGGCGACTGCCAGGCCCTGGTCACGGCGCCGATCGCCAAGGCCAGCTGGCATGCAGCCGGCCACGACTACCCCGGTCAGACGGAGCGGCTGGCGGAACTGACGGGCAGCGACGAGGCGGCGATGTTGTTCACCGCCCGCGCCCCGGCGGGAACCTGGCGCCTCAACACCCTGCTGGCCACCACGCACATTCCTCTGGCGGCGGTACCGACACGGCTCAACGCGGATCTGGTGCGTCGGAAGCTCGATCTGCTGCTTGCCTTCTGCCGGAGGTTCAACCCCGAACCCCATCTGGCGGTGGCCGCCCTCAACCCCCACGCCGGCGAAGCCGGCAGCCTGGGCCATGAGGAGCGCGACTGGCTCGAGGCCTGCCTGTGGGCCTGGCGGGACGGGCACCCGGGGGTGCGACTGGACGGTCCACGCCCCCCGGACAGCTGCTGGCTGGATGCGGCGGCCGCCTGGCGCGGTGAGGGCAGGGGAGCTGATGGCTACCTGGCCCTGTACCACGATCAGGGCCTGATCCCGGTGAAACTGCTGGCCTTCGACGCCGCCGTGAACACCACCCTCGGCCTGCCGTTCCTGCGTACCTCACCCGACCACGGCACCGGCTTCGACATCGCCGGACGGGGCATCGCCAGGCCCCTGAGCATGGCAGCGGCGATCGCAACGGCCTGGGAACTGGGCTGAGGAGGCCTAGACTGACCCGGGCCTCAGCCGGGTTTGACGCGCATCAGCACCTGGCCGAACTCCACGGGCGTGCCGTTCTCCACCAGGATCTCCACCACCTCCCCGCTCACCTCGGCCTCGAGTTCGTTCATCAGCTTCATCGCCTCGAGGATGCACACGGTCTGGCCTTCGCGGATGCGGCTGCCGAGCTCCACGAAAGCGGGCTCCCCAGGGGCCGGGGCGCTGTAGAACGTGGCCACCATCGGCGCCGTGATCTCCAGCAGATCACTGCGACTGGCGGCAGCGGCCGGCGGAGGCACCGAGGGCATCTCGGCCATGGCGCTCGGCTGGGCCTGGGGGGCCGGAACCGGGGGGGCCATGGCTGCCTGCAGATGCACCGGCGGTGCAGGGATGGGACCAGGCAGGTTGCGGCGCACTTCCAGACGGAAGTCGTCGCCCTCAAGCTTGAACTCCTGGATGTCGCTGTCCCCGAGAAGAGCCAGCAGACCCCTGAGCTGATCGTGATCGAGCTGCATGGCGATCAGTTCTCCCGGCCCAGATAGCTGTCGCTGCGGGTGTCGATCTTGATCCTGTCGCCCACCGAAAGGAACAGGGGGACCATCACCTGGGCACCGGTCTCGACGATCGCGGGCTTGGTACCGCCGGTGGCCGTATCCCCCTTGACGCCAGGATCGGTCTGGGTGATCTCCAGCACCACTGAATTGGGCAGCTCCACCTCCAGGGGCTTGCCGTTCCAGGAGAGCACGTTCACTTCCATCCCCTCCTTGAGGTACTTGCGGCTGTCGCCGATCTGGGATGCGCTGAGGCGGGTTTCCTCGTAGCTGCCCATGTCCATGAACACGTAGTCCTCACCCTCCATGTAGGTGTGCTGCAGGGTGCTCTTCTCGAGCAGGGCCTGGGGCACCATCTCGCCGGCGCGGAAGGTTTTCTCCACCGTGTTGCCGCTCTGCACCGCCTTCAGCTTGGTGCGCACGAACGCCGAGCCCTTCCCGGGCTTCACGTGCAGGAATTCAACGACTCGCCAGACCTGCCCATCCAGCTCGATCGAGGTACCGGTACGAAAGTCGTTGCTGGAGATCATTCCGAGGGTTCGGATCGGGCGGATTGTACGGCTGGCTACAGCAACCCATGAACAGAGGCGGCCGGCGCCGGAGAGCTGTGCCAAAGTCCGGCCAGAGAGGTTGCAAGGCCATGGCTCACGGCCCCTTCCGCCCCACCGCGGGGCTGTTCCGCCCCGCCAGCTGCCGGCCGCGGACCCGGCTCTGGCGGGGTGTCCTGGCGCTGCTGCTGGGCCTGGTGCTGCTGGCGCCCGCCGCCAGGGCAGCCCTGCCCCAGGGCAACGCCGTGAAGGATCCCACCGCCATCCTGCGCAACGCCCTGCCGGTGGAGGCCCCCCGGCTCCAGGACCTGCAGCACCGGCTCGAGGACACCAGCGACGACCTGCGCGCCAAGCGCTGGTCGGCCCTGGCCAACACGGTGCGCCGCAGCCAGTCTCTGCTCAGCAGCAACCGCAGCGGCATCCTCAACACCTTCCAGCCCGCCGACCAGAGCCGGGCCCAGGTCCTGCTCGACGCGCTGGACGGTCAACTGCAGCAGATGGCCACCGCCGCGGAGGGCCAGCAGCGGGAGGCCTTCCTCAGCGCTCGCCGCGGGGCCCTGGCCGGCATCGGCCAGGCCGAGGCCCTGCTGGTGGGCGACTTCCCCTTCGAGATCCCCTCCGAGTTCGATTCCCTGCCGCGCCTGCTGGGCCGTGCCACGGTGCTGATCTCCACCACCAGGGGTGACCTCACGGCCGTGGTGGACGGCTACAACGCTCCGCTCACGGCCGGCGCCTTCGTGGACCTGGTGCAGCGCGGTTTCTACGATGGGTTGCCCTTCATCCGGGCCGAGGACTTCTACGTGCTCCAGACCGGAGATCCCGAGGGTCCCGAGCAGGGCTACGTGGATCCGAAGACCGGCCAGCAGCGCACCGTGCCCCTGGAGATCCGGGTGCCGGAGGAGAAAGCGCCCTTCTACAACCAGACCTTCGAGGATCTGGGCCGCTACAAGGCCACTCCCGTGCTGCCCTTCGCCACCCTGGGCACCCTGGGCTGGGCCCACTCCGACGAGCGGCTCGACGATGGATCGTCGCAGTTCTTCTTCTTTCTCTACGAAGCGGAACTCACACCGGCCGGC
This sequence comes from Synechococcaceae cyanobacterium, assembly GCA_040883175.1. Classification (GTDB taxonomy): domain Bacteria; phylum Cyanobacteriota; class Cyanobacteriia; order PCC-6307; family Cyanobiaceae; genus NIES-981. Next base: position 14,854 of record JBFLKL010000087.1, read on the forward strand.
CTGAACCTGGTGGATGGCCGCTACGCCGCCTTCGGCTATGTGGTGGATGGTTTCGATGTGCTTGAGGAGCTCGGCGTCGATGACGCGATCGTCAGGGCACAGGTGATCGAGGGGGCCGACAATCTCCAGCCCCATGGCTGATGGCGGCAGCTGACGGCCCCAGCCTCGCCGAGCTCGGCGAAGGGGCCCTGATCGAGCGGCTGGCCACCTTCGCCCCGGCGGGCCAGTTCAACGACGATGCGGCGCTGCTCGATCTGCAGGGGCCCCACGTTCTGAACACCGACGTGCTGGTGGAGGGGGTGCATTTCAGCGAGGCCACCACCAGCGCCTTTGACGTGGGCTGGCGGGCCGCCGCCGCCAACCTCTCCGATCTGGCGGCGATGGGATGCCGCGAGGTGCTGGGGCTCACCGTGGGGCTGGTGGCCCCTGGAGAGACCCCCTGGAGCTGGGTGGAAGCCGTCTACACAGGCCTGAGGACCTGTCTGGAGCCCCACGGCGGGCAGCTGCTGGGTGGTGACTGCAGCGGTGGTGCCCAGCGGCTGCTCGCCGTGACAGCCCTGGGCCCCCTGGCCCGCACCGCCGCCGGCGCGCCCGCCCCGATCCGGCGCGCCCACGGTGAGCCCGGAGACCGGCTGGTGAGCACCGGCCACCACGGGCTCAGTGGCCTGGGCCTGGCGCTGCTGCAGGGCACCGGCTGGCCCCGCTGCGTCGAC
>JBFLKL010000088.1:0-11097 GCA_040883175.1 Synechococcaceae cyanobacterium
AGCCCAAGAGCGCTAGAAGCAGTGGGATCCATCTCCCACTGAGCCTTGAGGGCCACTCAACGGCGCTCCCCCCGCGGGAGCACTGCCACCTCGGTCCACCCCTGGCAGGCGGATACACCAGCGGACACACCATCCGGGGTCGTGTTTGCCGAGCCGGTCCAGGGCCGACCCGGCCATGGGCGACGCTCCCATGAACGGCCCGCCCTGATCGAGGCCGGGGCCGCCGCCAGTCTCTCGAGTGAGCGCCGCGACCTGATCTGCAGCCTGATCGGCCTCACGGTGAAGCTCGGCCTGGTGGCAGTGGCAGGCATCAGTCTGGTGCGCCTTGCCGGTGCCTACCGCGAGCGCATGGATCGCCAGGGCGAGCTGGCGGCGGTGCTTCAGCTGGAGCAGGACAAGCTGGCCAGGGCGCGCGAACGCTTCGACGTCCTGTTCACGGTGGAGGGAGAACAGCGCCTGATCCGCGAGCAGGATCAGTGGATCGCTCCCAACCGTCTGCGGGTTGTCTGGAAGCAGCCGCCCGCCGAAACGGCTCCGGCCAACGCCCCGCGCACCAGTCAGGGCAACTGACGTTCACTTCCGCCCGGCCGTCTTTCTCTCTGTTGAGGGACGGCCGTACACAGCGGTGATCGCCGCTGCCCGTCCGTAGGTTGGGCCGCAGCCTCAACGCCCCGCGCTCCATGGCCCCATCCGCTTCAGGCGAAGCTCCCCCTGGCACAGCGCTGATCACCGGCACCACCTCGGGTGTCGGCCTCCATGCCACCAAGGCCCTCACGGACCGGGGCTGGACTGTGATCACAGCCAACCGCGACCCGGTGCGGGCCGGTGCGGCCGCCGACAGCCTCGGCATCCCCCACAGCCAGCTGCATCACCTGCGCATCGATCTGGGCGACCTCGACAGCGTGCGTGCCGGAGTGGAAACGCTGGTGGATTCCATCGCGGACGATCTCGATGCCCTGGTGGTCAACGCGGCGGTCTACAAACCGCGGCTGAAACAGCCCGAGCGCTCACCCCAGGGCTACGAGCTCTCGATGGCCACCAACCATCTGGGGCACTTCCTGCTGATCCAGATGCTGCTGCCGAAACTGCAGCAGTCCAGCCATCCGTCCAGGCGGGTGGTGATCCTGGGCACCGTGACCGCCAACTCCAAGGAACTGGGCGGCAAGATCCCCATCCCCGCGCCGGCGGACCTGGGGGATCTGAGTGGCTTCGCCGCCGGCTTCAAGGCCCCGATCGCCATGGCCAGCGGCAAGAAGTTCAAGCCCGGCAAGGCCTACAAAGACAGCAAGCTCTGCAACATGATCACCAGCCAGGAGCTGCATCGCCGGCTGCACGCGAGCACTGGCATCGTGTTCAGCTCCCTGTATCCCGGCTGCGTGGCCGACACACCGCTGTTCCGAAATACCCCGAGGATCTTCCAGAAGGTGTTCCCCTGGTTCCAGAAAAACATCACCGGAGGCTATGTCACCCAGAGTCTTGCCGGAGAGAGGGTGGCACAGGTGGTGGCGGATCCTGAATTCGGAGCCTCCGGCGTGCACTGGAGCTGGGGCAACCGTCAGAAAAAGAATGGCCGACAGTTCAGCCAGGAACTCTCCGACAAGGCCAGTAATCCAGACACCGCAGCCCGGGTGTGGGAGTACTCAATGCAACTGGTGGGGTTGAACTGATCTGACAACAACGGTGGCGAATCAGAGGCGGCGGCGGAAGCCGTCGCCGAAACCACCCCCGAAACCACCATCACGGCCCTCGTCGACGGAGCCGGACCCTTCCGCCTGGCTCAGCTTCCACACATTGCGGCTGAGGCGGCGGGCCCGCAGGCCTCCACGCTCCACCACCGCGCTGCCTGGACGGGCGCCCAGCAGAGCGGTGACCTCGGCGGTGCTCAGGGGCGCGCCGGTCTGGAGCGCCAGGTGGGTGAGCTCCAGCCGCTGGCGCAGGGAGACCAGATCGGCACTGCCGCCGTCTTCGGCGTCGCTCCAGACCCAGGCAGGGCTGTCGCCGGAGCCGCGCAGCCTCTGGAACAGACCGAGGCCGATCAGGGCCAGGGCCTGCTCGGGCTTGATGCCACGTGCGCTGGCTTCAGCGAGCCAGTCGGACATCGGCGGAAAACCGGCTTCGTTGGGGAGGGTTTCCGTGGCCATGCTGCACAGCTCGCCGCTGCAGCGACGGTACCGGCTCTGACGGCAGGGGCAAGGGGGACGCAGGGCCGGGCGGTAAGATCCGCCCCAGCACAGGGCTCGCCGCCCCCCCTCCCGCACGCAGCCCCACTGCCTTCGCCCAGTTGCCTTCGCCCAGCCGTTCAAGAGAGGACCTGGCGATCCGGCGGCGCAGGGGGATTGAACCGGCTGGCGGTTCCCTTTCCGGTGGCCCACAGATCACCGGCACCGTCATCTCCACTGGCAGCGATGGCGCCAGCTGCGTGATCACCACCGACAGCGAGGGCAGCCGGCTGGCGCGGCTCGACAGCCATGTGCAGTCGATCGAGCTGCGCACCTATGTGTTTCTCGATTCGCTCCAACCCCAGCTGGCCGCCTACATGGGCACCGTGAGCCAGGGGTTCCTGCCGATTCCCGGTGATGCCTGCCTCTGGCTGGAGGTCTCGCCTGGCATGGCGGTGCACCGCGTCACCGACATCGCGCTGAAGGCCAGCACCGTTCGCCTCGGCCAGATGATCGTGGAGCGGGCCTTCGGCTCGCTGGCGCTCTACCACCGCGACCAGAGCAATGTGCTGCACTCCGGCGACGTGGTGCTGGAGGCGATCGGCAACACGGTGCAGCAGCGCAGCCGCTGCGATGTGAGCTGGACCGAGATCATCCGGGCGATCACGCCCGACCACGCCGTGCTGATCAACCGTCAGAACCGCAGGGGGTCGATGATCCAGGCGGGGATGAGCATGTTCATCCTTGAAACCGAGCCTGCCGGTTATGTGCTGATCGCCGCCAATGAGGCCGAGAAGGCCTCCAGCATCACGGTGGTGGATGTGAAGGCCGTGGGCGCTTTCGGCCGCCTCACCCTGGCGGGCCGCGAAGGGGACGTGGAGGAGGCGGCGGCGGCGGCGATGCGGGCCATCCACCACATCAACGCCACCGCTCTGGGCTGAGGCAGCGCCCCTCGCCCGCTGCTGACGGAGGCTGGATGACTCCGGGAATCAATCCTCCAGAGCGAGCAGGCGCCGCAGGCCGGGGGCCAGCTGCCGGGCGGCCTTGCCCCGGCTGCCGAGGCGATTCCTGAGGTGCTGACCCATGCGCGCGTAGCTGGTGCCGGCTTCACGCACGTGGAAGATCGGGTCGTAGCCGGCACCGGCACCATCGGGCTCGCGCAGCACCAGGCCGTGGCACACCCCCTCCGCCTCCAGCACCGTGGCCCCGGTGGGATCGGCCAGGGCCATGGCGGTGACGAACCGGCCTCCCCGATAGAGCGCATCACCCAGTTCGCTCAGCAGCCGATGCAGGCGTTCGCGGTCGGTGGGGGCGTAACGAGCCGAATAGATGCCGGGGGCGCCGCCGAGGGCGTCCACCTCCAGGCCGGAATCGTCGGCCAGGGCCCAGTGGCCGGTGAGGGCGGCCACGGTTTCAGCCTTGAGCCGGGCGTTTTCTGCATAGGTGCGGCCCGTCTCCTCGATCTCCAGGCCCGGGGGCTGCTGCTGCACCTGGAGATTCACGGCCTCGAGCATGGCGCCCAGTTCAGCCACCTTGTGGGGGTTGCCACTGGCGATCACCAGCACGGGCACAGACGCTCCTCGGCAGAGGTCATTGTGTCTGAGAGCCGACACCGACAGGCGGCCAAGTATTGCCTAACGATTTGTGAGCCACTGATCAGCGCCGCTAATGGATCGCAGCGAAAACGGTGATGGACGTGACAGCCCAGGTGGGTTGACGGGGGGCTACGCGCCGGACGAGTGTTGCCAGGACCCTCCACCCCCCTCCATCTGGAGCAGGACATGGCTAACGAAACCATGGGCATCGCCCTCGGCATGATTGAGACCCGCGGTCTGGTGCCTGCCATCGAAGCGGCCGACGCCATGACCAAGGCAGCCGAGGTGCGCCTGATCGCCCGCGAGTTCGTCGGCGGCGGCTACGTCACCGTGATGGTGCGCGGTGAAACCGGTGCCGTGAACGCAGCCGTGCGCGCCGGCGCCGATGCCTGCGAGCGTGTGGGCGACGGCCTGGTGGCCGCCCACATCATTGCCCGCCCCCACCGCGAAGTGGAGCCTGCCCTGGGTGGTAGCGCCGGTTTCGTCGGTTCCAAGGACTGAGTCGTCTGAGGCCTGAATCCGCCGGGGCCTGAGCCCGTTCAGGCCGGACACTCATCCACCCCCGTTCCCGACCCAACCGCACCATCCCCATGAGCAAGAAGTACGACGCCGGGGTCAAGGAGTACCGCGACACGTATTGGACTCCTGATTACGTTCCCCTCGACACCGACCTGCTGGCCTGCTTCAAGTGCACCGGCCAGGAAGGTGTGCCCAAGGAAGAGGTGGCCGCCGCCGTGGCCGCCGAGTCCTCCACCGGCACCTGGTCCACCGTGTGGTCCGAGCTCCTCACCGACCTCGATTTCTACAAGGGCCGCTGCTATCGCATCGAAGACGTCCCGGGCGACAAGGAGTCGTTCTACGCCTTCATCGCCTATCCCCTTGACCTGTTCGAGGAGGGATCCATCACCAACGTGCTGACCTCCCTGGTCGGCAACGTGTTCGGCTTCAAGGCCCTGCGCCACCTGCGCCTGGAAGACATCCGCTTCCCCCTGGCCTTCATCAAGACCTGCATGGGTCCGCCGAACGGCATTGCCGTCGAGCGCGACCGTATGAACAAGTACGGCCGTCCGCTGCTGGGTTGCACCATCAAGCCGAAGCTCGGACTGAGCGGCAAGAACTATGGCCGGGTGGTGTATGAGTGCCTTCGTGGTGGTCTCGACTTCACCAAGGACGACGAAAACATCAACTCCCAGCCCTTCCAGCGCTGGCAGAACCGTTTCGAGTTCGTGGCCGAAGCCGTGAAGCTGGCCGAGCAGGAAACCGGTGAGAAGAAGGGGCACTACCTCAACTGCACCGCCGCCACTCCTGAGGAGATGTACGAGCGTGCCGAGTTCGCCAAGGAGCTCGACATGCCGATCATCATGCACGACTACATCACCGGTGGCTTCACCGCCAACACCGGTCTGGCGAAGTGGTGCCGCAAGAACGGCATGCTCCTGCACATTCACCGTGCCATGCACGCGGTGATCGACCGCCATCCCAAGCACGGCATCCACTTCCGGGTGCTGGCCAAGTGCCTGCGCCTCTCCGGTGGCGACCAGCTGCACACCGGCACGGTGGTGGGCAAGCTCGAGGGCGATCGCCAGACCACCCTCGGCTTCATCGATCAGCTGCGCGAGTCGTTCGTGCCCGAAGACCGCAGCCGCGGCAACTTCTTCGATCAGGACTGGGGTTCGATGCCCGGCGTGTTCGCCGTCGCCTCCGGCGGTATACACGTGTGGCACATGCCCGCCCTGGTGGCGATCTTCGGTGACGACTCGGTGCTCCAGTTCGGTGGTGGCACCCATGGCCACCCCTGGGGTTCCGCAGCCGGCGCCGCTGCCAACCGTGTGGCCCTGGAAGCCTGCGTGAAGGCGCGCAACGCCGGTCGGGAGATCGAGAAGGAATCCCGCGACATCCTGATGGAAGCCGCCAAGCACAGCCCCGAACTGGCGATCGCCCTCGAGACCTGGAAGGAGATCAAGTTCGAATTCGACACCGTCGACAAGCTCGACGTCCAGTGAGGCAACACGGTCAGGGGACTGGGGCGATCGGCCTTTCGCAGGCCTCACCCATTCCCTGACCGAACAGGTTTATTCATCCCATCCACCACAGGATCCCCATGCCCTTCAAGAGCACCGTGGGTGACTACCAAACAGTCGCCACCCTGGAGACTTTCGGCTTCCTCCCGCCGATGACCCAGGACGAGATCTACGACCAGATCGCCTACATCATCGCCCAGGGTTGGACCCCCCTGGTTGAGCACGTTCACCCCAGTCGTTCCATGTCGACCTACTGGTCCTACTGGAAGCTGCCCTTCTTCGGAGAGAAGGATCTGGGCGTGATCGTGAGCGAACTCGAGGCCTGCCACCGCGCCTATCCCGACCACCATGTGCGCCTGGTGGGTTACGACGCCTACACCCAGAGCCAGGGTTCCTGCTTCGTGGTGTTCGAAGGCCGCTGAGCCCGGGGAGCGCACCATCTCCCCACGCCGATCACCCGCTGATGGGTCGGGGTCCCGGCCACGGCGGGGACCCCTCCATATCCACCAGATCTCCATTCGACGGGCGCCCATGGCCAGCACATCCAGCCGTGAAGCAGCACTCGAGCGCCGCCGGGCCCTCACCACCGCCGGCAAGAAGGCCGTGAGTCGCTACAGCTCCTCCCCTGGCCGGGTGCGCAGCGCCGACGAAGCCCGTCCCTCCCGCACGGTGGCGCCCCCGAGCCCGTCGCCGCGCAGCTCCGCACCCAGTCCCGCCCCGGGTCGCGCCGCCGCTGCCCACACCCCGAGCAGCATGGCCGTCGCACCCAGCCCCAGACCCCGCAGCAGCGGACAGAAGATCAGCAACCCCAGCCGCGATCTGGCCCTGGCCCGGCGGGAAGCCCTGAGCCGCAGCGGCAAGCGGGCCAGCACCTCCCGGGACCGCAACCGCTCCGAGGTGGTGCGCAACACCACACCCGCCCCGGCGGCTCCAGCGCCGGCCGCCCCGGCACCGGCACCGGCCAGCAGTTTCAGGGCCTCCGCAGAGGCGCCGCTGTCGGGCCTCAGCCTCGGATCGCGGGGCAACGGCACCGCCAGCTCCCTGGAGCGACGCAGCCAGCAGCGCCGCGTGTCCGCCCAGCACAACCCCAGCCGCGCCCTGGTGCTGGCCCGCCGTGAAGCTCTGTCCAAACGCGGCAAGTCGGCCGCCATGCCCAGCAACGGTGCCGCCGCGGCGGTGGCCCGCCAGAACCACCCCGACCTCAGCACCCGCGAGCTGGGTCAGAAGCTGCGCGAGCTGAAGAGCAAGGTGGGCAGCGCCGGCAGCGCCCGCAACGGCGGCACCCGTCCAACCGGACCCAACCGCCACGGGGCCCGTCAGACCGCTGCGGCTGATGCCCACTGGAAGGTGGGGGTGAGTGAGACCACCGGCGGACAGGTGGTCACAGGCACCCAGGCCAACCGCTCGCCCAAGACCACCGGAAACGAGGCCGCCACCTGCCGGCCGATCACCGGCACGGAGTACCTGGGCGCGGAAGTGTTCCAGACCTTCTGTCAGGGCGAGGCCCCAACGCGCCAGCCTGCGAAGGTGCGGGTCTCCGCCACCAGCCACGGAAACCGGGTCACCGGCAACGAGGTGGGCCGCTCCGAGAAGGTCACCGGCGATGAACCGGGCACCTGCAAGAACATCACCGGAACCGAGTACATCTCCGCCAACCAGTCAGCCGCCTATTGCGGCACCGTGTCTGCACCGCCCCGCAAGGTGGGGCGCAGCGAAACGCTCGGCGGCCAGCCCGTGTCCGGCGTGATGGTGGGCCGGTCGCCACGGGTCACGGGTGATGAACCCGGCTCCGGCCTGCAGCTCACCGGTGACCAGTACCTCGGGGCCGAGGGCCAGGTGCAGGGCCGGACACCCACCAAGGTGGCGAACCTCCACACCCTCCGGGGCACCGGTATCACCGGTACCGCCGTGGGGCGCAGCGAACGCGTCACCGGCGATGAACCCGGCAGCTGCCGGAACATCACGGGCGACGAGTACATCGGCACCCAGCAATACGAGGCCTTCTGCGTTGCCAAACCAGTCCCCGAAGCGCCCAAGGTGGGCTTCAGCGTCACCAACAGGGCCCAGGTGGTGAGCGGCACCCGCACCGGCCGCAGCAGCAAGGTCACCGGCGATGAACCCGGCACCTGCAAGGCCGTCACCGGCACCCCCTATGCCGGACTGGAGCAGGCCTCCGACTACTGCACCACGACCGCTGTGCGCGGCATCCGCGAGCGCACGCCGGTGCGGGGCACCAGCCGCATGAGCGGCATCCAGCCCGGCATCGGTGGGGTGATGACCGGCGCCGAACGAGGCGCCTGTGAGGACGTGACCGGCACCCCCTACGTGGGCGCCGACCAGCAGCAACTGGCCTGCGGAGCCGCAGCTGTCGGAGAGGCCGACTTCCCCCAGCCCCTCGACGGCAGCCAGCCCTGGCAACACTTCAGCGTGCAGTCGCCGGCCCGGGCCGCCCAGATCTCGCGTGAGCGCGGTGGTGGTGTCACCGGCACGAGCTACGAACAGGGCAACCGCATCACCGGTCCCTTCGACCTGGCCGGCGGCAAGGTCACTGGCACCGAGCAGTTCCGCTTCGACCGCCGCGGAGCCCACATCTCCCGCGGTCCGATTGCGATGGCCGCGCCGGCTGCCGGGGAACCGGAGACCACCGCTGGCCGGCCCACCTCCCGGGTGACCGGGGAGGGCATCTCCACCGGCCTGAAGATCACCGGTGACGACTGGGACCGTGGCGAGCACGTCACCGGCACCGAGGGGGCATCGGCGCGGCGGCGCAACCCCAGCCGCCCCGGGCCCATGAGTGCCATGCCCGGCTTCCAGCCCAAGCGCAACGAGGACGTGCCCGAACCGGTGAGCCGGGTCACCGGTTCCAGCGGCAACACCAACGCCGGATCCCTGATCACGGTGTCCGGCGGCGCCCGCGGCTGAGCCGAGCATGACCCGCCGTCCGGCCGCAGCCACCCGCCCTCTGGCACCCACGGCTCCCCGCCGGCGACCGGGAGCCGCGGCTGAGCCCGCCGCTCAGCCGGCTCCTGTCGAGACTGGCCAGAGCGGGTCCTCGCCGGTGCTGCGTGGCACGCGGGCCCGGGCCGCCTATCAGCAGGCCCGCAGCCTCAGCCCCCTCAGCCCCGCCCGCAACCAGCCCCTGCGGCCCCAGCGCGTCATCGTCCCGCGACGCGGCGGCGGTGCGGCCGCATCGGGCAGCAGCCGGCCAGCCACGCTCTCCGGCCCGGGCTCCGCGCACCACCCCCTCACCAACGCGGCGGCCAACGCGGCTCTGCACACCTACGACCAGCAGGTGAAACACCGCTTCGATCGCATCGTGCCGGTGCTCAAGCGCATCGCTGCCCTCCAGCACGAGGATCGCTTCGTGGAGCGTGCCCAGGAGCTCGCCCTTGGAGAACTGGGCCACGAGCTGCCCCCACCGGTGCTGGAGGCGGCCTGGGTGAGCCAGCTGGACATGCGCACCCTGTTCGCCTGGTGCGTGTTCGAAGCCTACGAACACACCAGCAAGGAGTTCTTCGAGCGGGATCCCCTCGGCGGCCAGTCCGCCAGTGCGGCCGCGGAGAGCTTCAACGCCTTCCTGCTCGACTGCGGCTTCCATCTGCTCGACATCACCCCCTGCGCCGACGGCCGCCTGGCCCATGCCATCGCCTACGCCCTGCGCCTGCCGTTCAGCTCGGTGAGGCGCCGTCCCCATGCCGGCGCCCTGTTCGACGTGGAGACCACGGTGAACCGCTGGGTGAAGACTGAGCACAACCGCTATCGGGAGGGAGTTCCCAACTCAGCCCATGAGCCCACCCGCTATCTCAAGGTGGTGCTGTATCACTTCAGCTCTCTCGATCCCGGCCACGAGGGCTGTGCCGCCCACGGCAGCGACGACGTCCAGGCGGCCTCCTGCGGCCTGGCCCGGCTGCGCGACTTCCAGCAGGCGGTGGAGAACAGCTTCTGCTGCGGCGCCTCGGTGGATCTGCTGCTGATGGGCATCGACACCGACACCGACGCCATCCGCGTGCATGTACCCGGCATGGATGGCAGCACCCATCTGGAACGCTGGCTTGATGCCCGCGATGTCTACGACGCCACCAGGGGCCTCGATCCCGAGACCGCACGGGAGCGCATCGCCTCCATGGTCCAGGAGAATGCTGCCGCCAGTCCGGATCCCGGCATGGTGAGGCTTGTGAGCCGGCTGCTGGAGAACAACCTTTCCCAGATCGACTACGTCCGCGAGGTCCACGGAGGGCAGTACAGCGATGAGGGCCATGCCGAGCGCTTCATCGGGGTGGGCATCGGCTTCAAGGAGATTCATCTGCGCAACCTCACCTACTTCGCCTACATGGACACGGTCGAGGAAGGGGCGGCAGATCTCGATGTGGGCGTCAAGATCTTCAAGGGTCTGAATGTGTCCCGTGGGCTGCCGGTCCCGGTGGTAGTGCGCTTCGATTACCACGGTCAGGTGCCTGGGGCCCGCGAGCGGGCGATCCGCCACTGCCGGCGGGTGCAGGCGGCCATCGAGAGCCGCTACAGCGAACTCTTCCAGCAGGGCCTGCTGCACGCTCTGCTCACCGTGCGCGACCAGGACCGTCACACGCCGGCCGAGACGATAGGTTCCACGATCACGTTCGCGGCCGGAGGAGGGCACTGAGATGCTGATCTGCAAAGTGCTGAAGCCCCTGGTTTCCACAAACCGCATCCCCGATTTCGAACACAAGCACCTGCAGGTTGTGCTCGACGGCAGCACGCAGAAAGTGGCGGTGGATGCCGTGGGGGCGATCCCCGGCGACTGGGTGATCTGTGTGGGCAGTTCCGCGGCCCGGGAAGCGGCCGGCAGCAAGTCGTATCCCAGTGATCTGACGATCGTGGGCATCATCGACCACTGGGATCCCGAAGCGGCCAAGGCTGAAGCAGCCCGCCTCAGCGGAGGGGGTTCGTGATGGAGATCATGCAGGTGATCGGATCGCTGGTCTGCACCCAACGGGTGGGCGGGCTTGATCACTCCACCCTGCGGGTGCTGCGCACCAGCAAGGGCAAGATGAACGTGGCCGTGGATCCGGTGGGCGCCGCCCCCGGCAACTGGGTGTTCACCGCCAGCGGCTCCGCGGCCCGCTTCGCCTGCCCGGATCCCGCCGTGCTCACCGATCTGACGATCGGCGGGATCATCGATTTCTGGGAGCCCGACGGCTAGCGGTCGCGATGCAGCTCCCCCCCGCTCCGCCCGTGCCTGCGCCGCCCTGAGCGGCCCATTCCCCGAGGGCGGCCCCCCCCCCCCCGACCCCCGCCCCCCCCCCCCACCACCCCCCCCCCAGGCCCCCCCACCACCCCCCCCCC
>JBFLKL010000089.1:0-22513 GCA_040883175.1 Synechococcaceae cyanobacterium
CTGGCCGGGCTGGGCTGGCCTGAGCTCGAGGGCGTGAATGCCTGTCAGAAGACGTGGGGCGACGGGCCCTTCGGTCGGGAGCGGGAGTTTTACGGGGCCAGGCTTGACAACCGCAACCGTCTCAGCAGCGACGCCAGCGCCAGGCTGCTGCAGAACGTGATGGCTTCCACCATCGTGTCGCCCCCGGCCTGCGGTCGGATGCAGGCCCTGCTGTCCCGAAGTCTGGATCCCGACCAGCGGGCGGCCGATCCCGAAAACCAGGTGGACGGTTTTCTCGGCGAGGGCCTGCCTGCGGGGGCCTCCCTGTGGAGCAAGGCCGGCTGGATGAGCCAGGCCCGCCACGATGCCGCCTATGTGGAGGCCGAAGGTCATGCCCCCTTCCTGCTGGTGGCCTTCAGTGAAGGCGAGGCCTGTGCTGCCGACACAACACTGTTGCCGGAGATTGCCCGCAGGCTCAGCGCAGCCTGCAGGGTGGAGTGAGGGATGACCGGGTGAGGGCCAACCGAGTGCTGGACAACGGAGAGGGAGGGATTCGAACCCTCGACAGAAGTTGCCTCCTGTAACTCCTTAGCAGGGAGCCGCTTTCAACCACTCAGCCACCTCTCCAGCGGCCCGATGAGCTTATCAGCGCACCTCCTGGGATCCGCCGGAGGCCAGCCGGGGAAGCCGATGCTTGAAACCGCACAGGATCTCCCAGGGGATCGTGCCGCAGCGGTCGCTCCACTCCCCGGGGGTGATCTCCTGATTGCCATCACGGCCGAGCAGGGTCACCACGGCGCCCACGTCCAGAGCCGGACAGTCGGTGGCATCCACCATCAGCTGATCCATCGTGATCGCCCCCACCTGCGGCAGCCGCTGCCCGCGGAACAGCACTTCCAGCTGATTGGAGAGCAGCCGCGGCACCCCGTCGGCATAGCCGATCGCCAGCACCGCCAGGCGGCTGGGCCGCCGGGTGCGGAAGCGGTGGCCGTAGCTCACCCCCACGCCGGCCGCCAGCTCACGGATGAGGCTGACGCGGGCATGGAGGCGCATCGCCGGCTGGAGCTTCACCACCCCGCTGAGGTGGGCGGCTGGCGGGTGGCCGTAGAGGGCCAGCCCCACCCGCACCAGGTCGTAGTGCAGTCCGTCGTTCCTGAGGGTGCCGGCGGAGTTGGCCAGATGGCGGCAGCCCGGATCCAGTCCCTGCTGTCCGAGGCTGGTGAGCACCGCCTCGAAGCGCTGCTGCTGCTGGCGGGTGAGGCCTCCGTCGTCGCCGGGGGGGAGATCGGCGCTGGCGAGGTGCGAGTACACGCCGGCCAGCTGCACGGCGTCCAGCGCCGCGATCGCTGCCACGAGCTGCGGGCCCTGCTCCCAGTCCACCCCCAGCCGGGCCATGCCGGTGTCCAGCTTCAGCTGCAGCGCCATCCGGCGGCCCTGGCCACTGGCCAGGTTTTGGCAGAGCAGGGCCTCCCGCATGCCGCTGATGGTGGGCATCAGGCGCCAGTGCAGGCAGCAGCGCAGCTCCTCCGCATGGCAGAGGCCGCCGAGCACGAGCACCGGAGCCTCGATGCCGGAGCGGCGCAGCTCGATGCCCTCGGCCAGGGTGGCCACCCCCAGACTGGAGGCACCCCCGGCCAGGGCGGAGCGGGCAACGGTGAGGGCACCGTGGCCATAGCCATCGGCCTTCACCACGGCCATCAGTTCACTGGCCCCGAGGTGGCGACGCAGGGCTGCGGCGTTGGCCCTGATCGCCGCCGCATCCACCTCCACCCAGGCGCGCTGGCGCTCCAGCCCCGTGGCCTCCTGCGGCCGGAGCGAGGGGGTGCGGCCGACCAGTCGGCCTGGCTTGGTGGCCTGGGTCACGGAGTGCTCATGACATTCCACCTAGCATCGCGTCCAATTGCCGTTCTGGCGTGGACCGGTGCTGAGATGGGCCATGTTCTCGTCCTGAATGCGTCCTATGAACCGCTGAACATCACCAGCTGGCGGCGCGCCATGGTGATGTTGCTCAAGGGCAAGGCCGAAGGGCTCGAACACGATCCGGCCCGGGTCATCCGTGCAGACCTGCTGCTGCCCACCGTGATCCGCCTGCGTCAGTTCGTGCGGGTGCCCTACAAACCGCTGCCGCTGACCCGCCGCAATCTCTTTCAGCGCGACGGTCATCGCTGCCAGTACTGCGGCTACAGCGGAGAACGTCTCTCGATCGACCACATCCTCCCCCGCAGCCGTGGGGGCAGCGACAGCTGGGAGAATGTGACGACCGCCTGCCTGCCCTGCAACGTGCGCAAGGGCAACCGCACCCCCCGCGAGGCCGGCATGGCACTGGCACGGGAACCCCACCGGCCGCTCAGCGGTCCAGGCTTCGAGGCCACCCGTCTGGTACGCGCCGGCCTGCATCGGGAGTGGGCCAAGTACGTCATCGGCCTGGAGGTCGTTGACGGCGACGAAGCTCAGGGCGTCCGCATGGCGGCCTAAGGGGTGGCCGGCGCGGCGTCGTGGTCGTGGACGGGCGTGACGCCGGAGGCGGCAGCGGCCAGCTCCTCCAGCTGACGCGCCTGGTCGGCGGCGATGCAGGCACTGATCAGGTCGCCCAGCACGCCGTTCAGCACCGGTTCGAGCGTGAAGTTCCGGCCCAGCCGGTGGTCGGTGACCCGGTTGTCCTTGTAGTTGTAGGTGCGGATCTTCTCGCTGCGGTCGCCGCTTCCCACCTGCGCCAGCCGAGCGGAGCGTTCACGGGCGTTGGCCTCCGCCAGTTCCCTCTGGTAGAGCTTGGCGCGCAGGATCTCCAGTGCCCGCTCGCGGTTCTGCAGCTGGGAGCGCTCCTGGGTGCAGAAAATGCGGATGCCGCTGGGTCGGTGGAACAGGTCGACGGCCGTCTCCACCTTGTTCACGTTCTGACCGCCGGCACCTCCGGAGCGGGCGGTGCTGATCTCCAGGTCGCCCGGCTCGATCTGCACCTCCACCGGATCGGCCTCGGGCATCACCGCCACCGTGGCGGTGGAGGTGTGCACCCTGCCCTGGGATTCCGTGGCCGGTACCCGCTGCACCCGATGGACGCCGGCCTCGTACTTGAGCCTGCTGAACACCCCGTCCCCCCGGATGGCGAGAATCAGCTCCCGGTAGCCCCCCAGCTCGGCCTCCGACGCGCTCACCGGCTCCACACGCCAGCCCGTGCTCTGGGCGTAGCGCTCGTACATCCGGGCCAGATCGCCGGCCCAGATGGCCGCTTCATCCCCCCCCGCACCGGCACGGATCTCCAGCATCACGCTGCGCTCGTCGCGGGGGTCGCTGGGGAGCAGGGCGATGGTGAGCTGCTGGCGCAGGGCCCCAATCTCAACCTCCAGCCGAGCCAGTTCCTCGCTGGCGAGGGCCGCCATGGCTTCATCCTGGCGATGGTCGCGCAGCAGGTCGCGGGCCTGCCGCTGCTCCTGCTCGAGTTGCCGCAGCCGCTGCTGGTCGAGCACCAGGGGTTCGAGCCGGGCACGTTCGCGGGCGATCCGCTGCAGCTCGGTCGGATTGGAGGCCACATCAGGATCAGCCAACTGCCGCTCCAGCGCCGCAAAGGTGCGGCGGGCGGTGTCCAGGCGCTCGTGCAGCAGGGAGGGGTCCATCACGGGGATCCTGGCAGGGACCGCAGCGGATGATCAGCGCCAGGCTGAAGGACTGCTGGCAGCCGGCCGGTGGCCGCCGAGCAGGCCTTCAGCCTGGCGCAGGGGATGTGCTGACGTTCAGGCGTCGGTTGTGGTGGCGGGCTTGGTCTCGGGCGCCTTGGTCTCGTCCACCTTGGTCTCGGCGCCGACGGAGCTTGCACCGGCCATGCCGTACTTGCGCATGAAGCGATCGACGCGTCCCTCGGTGTCCAGGATCTTCTGGGTCCCGGTGTAGAAGGGGTGATTGCCGCTCCACACGTCGACGTGGATTTCGGGATGGGTGGAGCCGGTGGTCATCACCACCTCTCCATTGCAGATCACCTTGGCTTCGGGATACCAGGTGGGATGGATATCGGCCTTGGGCATGGTCAGCGCTTGGAGAACTGGGGAGCTTTGCGGGCTTTCTTGAGGCCGTACTTGCGACGCTCCTTGGCACGGGGGTCGCGACTGAGGTGGCCCTCGGTCTTCAGCGGCCTGCGGTTCTCTGGGGAGAGATCGCAGAGGGCCCTGGCCGCACCCTGCTTGATGGCATCGGCCTGACCGGTGAGGCCTCCTCCGCGGACGTTCACCAGCAGGTCGTACTCGCCTTCCAGGCCGAGGGTCTGGAGCGGAGCCCTGACGGCTGCCAGATAGACCGGGTTGTAGTTGAGGTAGTTGTCCCCGGGACGACCATTGATGGTCACCGATCCGCTGCCGGGGACCACGCGCACGCGGGCCACGGCGGTCTTGCGGCGACCGGTACCCCAGTAGACGACGTTGGAGGAGCTCATTGGGCAGCAGTGGCGGGGTCGAGGGCGAGAACCTGGGGATTCTGGGCAGCGTGGGGATGGTCGCTGCCCTTGTAGACCTTCAGCTTGCGGAACAGCTGCCGGCCCAGGGCGTTGTGGGGAAGCATCCCCTTCACGGCTTTCTCCACGATGCGCTCGGGAATCCGGGCCTGGAGGTGGGCGAAGGTTTCCGTCTTCATGCCGCCGGGACGCCCGGAGTGGCGACGGTAGAGCTTTTGGGTGGGCTTGTTGCCGCTCACCCGGATCCGCTCGGCGTTGATGACGATGACGAAGTCACCGGTGTCGAGATGGGGGGTGAAACAGGGCTTGGTCTTGCCCCGCAGCACGGAGGCCACCTCACTGGCCAGACGGCCGAGGGTCTGATCCGCAGCGTCAACCAGATACCACTGGCGGTCGATCGAATCGGTGGAAGGGAGGGGGGTCTTGTTCATAGCGCCATGTCGGGCACCGGCAGGCCGTAGGGGGCTGGGCTGGCGGTCAGGGGAGCTGACGGCACGCAGGCAGCTGGCTGAACTGCGTGGGTCGCAATCTCCTCAACCTACCGCTCGGCCTGTGGAGGGGCCTGCGGCTCGGCGGTGGGGGCAGCGTGGGAGCGATCGGAACAGGCGATCCTTGAACGGCTCCGGGATGGAGGGTTCAGGACGGAGGTGGGCCCTGACTGGCAACGGGGCGGGAGACCGCTTTGCCATCACCAGGAGGAATTCCCGCTCACTCAGAGCCTGGGGGATCGCTGACCGGTGGATCGCAGTGACCCAGCTGATACCGCGGTTGGCAATCGTACCAGGCAGCCAGCGGGAACAGGGGTTGGGGGTAGCCGACGCGCAGCAGACAGAGGCCCTGGGGCGGAGCTGCCTCCTTCACCGCAGCCCGCTGCCCTTGACGCCAGCGCCGTTCGAATTCGGTTGCGTCCAGCCGCCTTTCCCCCAGAGCCACCAATTGCCCCATCAGCAGCCGCACCATGCCGTAGAGGAAGCCACTGGCCTGCAGCTCCACGGTGATCAGATCTCCCTGGCGCTCCACCAGAGCCTCCTGCAGACAGGTGCGGCTGTGGCTGCGACGACTGCCGGCCCGCTGGAACGCCGCGAAGTCGTGCTCTCCAACCATGGGCACCAAGGCTCTGGCCATGGCGGTTTCGTCGATGGGAAGCTGGTAGCGGTGCCAGCTCCAGGGCTGCAGGAACAGGTTGGGCAGGCGGCCGTTGAAGAGGGTGTAGCGGTAGCGGCGATAGCAGGCCGAGAAGCAGGAATGCCAGCTGATGGGCACCTCGGCGGCGGCGCGCACCCGCACCGAGGCCGGCAGCCGGCCGTTGAGAGCCTTGGGCCAGCGCCGGGCCGGGATCGGTCCGGCGCAATCGAAGTGCACCACCTGGGCGGCGGCATGCACCCCCGTATCGGTGCGGCCTGCGGCCACGCAGCGTCCCGGTCCCATGGGATCGAGCTCGCGCAAGGCGGCCTCCAGCGTGGCCTGGACGCTGGAGGCATTCCGCTGACGCTGCCAGCCGTGGAAGGCGCTGCCGTCGTACTGCAGGCAGAGGGCGATGCGGCGGAACGGGTGGCCGTCCATCAGGGCAGCACAACGCCGTTGAGGGTCCTGCAGGCGTTCGGTCGCTTCAGACCAGTTCGATGATCGCCATCACGGCGTTGTCGCCTCGGCGTGGCACCGTGCGCAGGATGCGCGTGTATCCACCGTTGCGGTCGCCGTAACGCTCCTGGGCCTTGTCGAACAGGGCGTGGACGAGCTGCTTGTCGTAGATGTAGCCGATAGCCCGTCGACGGGCGGCGAGGCTGCCGTCCTTGGCCAGGCTGATCATGCGTTCGGCCTCATCGCGGAGTGCCTTGGCGCGGGCCTTGGTGGTGGTCACGCGTCCTTCACGGATCAGCTGCGTGGTGAGTCCTCGCAGCATCGCCTTGCGTTGGTCGGCGGGGCGTCCCAGCTGGGGGACTCGGCATTGGTGTCGCATGATGCTTGGGTCGGGGGGGTGGTCAAAGGCCGCCGATCAGGCGCTGGTGCGGCTCTGGGGCAGAGTGATGCCGATGCGCTCGAGCGCTTCGATCACCTCGTCGGCTGACTTTGAGCCGAAGTTCTTGATCTCGAGCAGGTCTTCGTAACTGAAGCCCATCAGATCGCTCACCGAGTTGACCTGGGCGCGCTTGAGGCAGTTGTAGGCGCGCACCGAGAGGTTGAGTTCCTCCAGGGGGATCTGGGCTTCGGCGGAGGGCTCGGGCTCCTGGCCAGGCTCTTCCTCGGCTGTGAGACTCGCCAGCGGCTGGAACAGGGCGATGAGCTGATTGGCGGCCTGGGCCATGGCGTCATCAGGGGTGATGCTGCCGTCGGTCTCGATCTCCAGCCTCAGGCGCTCGCGAGCCGAGCCACCCTCCCCCACGGCGGTTTCATCCACCGTGTAGTTCACCCGCTTGACCGGTTTGAACACAGCATCGATCTGCAGCAGGTCGATGGCGCTGGTGTCCTCTGTGTGGCGGTCCACGGGTCGATAGCCCACACCGCGCTCCACGTGCACCTCCAGTTCCAGGCTGTGGCCATCGGCAACGGTGGCGATCAGCCTGGAGGGGTCGATCACCTGCACCTGGGAAGAGAACTGCAGGTCGGCGGCCGTCACCGTGGCCGGACCGGTGGCCACAAGACGACCGATCTCCAGCTCGCGGCTGCGGCTGTTGACAGCGATCTGCTTGCAGTTCAGCAGGATGTCGAGCACGTCCTCGCGCACGCCGGGCACAGTGGCGTACTCATGGTTCACGCCGGCGATGCGCACTGCGGTGATGGCGCTGCCTTCGAGGGCCCCGATCAGGACCCGGCGCAGGGCATTGCCGAGGGTGGTGGCCTGACCGCGATCCAGGGGACCGATCAGGAACACCCCGGTCTGCGAGCGGTCTTCGTCGACCTGATGCTCGATCCGGTCAATTTGGTAATGCAGCACGGTCTGAAGGCTCGGAGGGTTGGTGGGCTTCCCGGAGATGGGGGACGGGAGGCTCAGACGCGACGCCGCTTGGGCCGGCGGCAGCCGTTGTGCGGCAGTGGCGTGACGTCGCGGATCAGGGTGATTTCCAGGCCCGCCACCTGCAGGGCCCGGATGGCTGTTTCCCGGCCGGAGCCCGGGCCGCGCACAAGCACCTCGATCTGCCGCATGCCCTGGTCCAGGGCCCGGCGGGCGGCGGCCTCAGCGGCGGTCTGGGCGGCGAAAGGGGTCCCTTTGCGGGCCCCCTTGAAGCCGCTGGCCCCTGCCGAACTCCAGGCGATCACCTCACCGGCCGTGTCGGTGATCGACACGATCGTGTTGTTGAAGGTGCTCTGGATGTGAGCCACGCCGTTGGGAACGTTGCGCTTGGCCTTTTTGGGACCGGACTTCTGGGGAGGCTTGGCCATGGAGGAGAACCTGCTCGAGCAGGAAGGTGATCGGGATGGAAACGGAGCTCTGGTGACGGCGCGGTGCTGTGTCGCTGGCCTGAGTCCTCTGCCTGGTTCAGCCCTGGCAAGGGCACCCGCAGTGGCGGGCCCCAGGGATGGATGGGAACAGAGCGGACCAGCGGATCACGGGGCGGCCGGCAGAGCCCTGGGCGGGGAAGTCCCGCAGCAATGAGGCGCTGGGGAGTTACTTCTTCTTGCCCGCCACGGTCTTGCGGGCGCCGCGGCGGGTGCGGGCGTTGGTGCGGGTGCGCTGGCCTCGCACAGGCAGACCCAGGCGGTGGCGACGGCCACGCAGGCAGCCGATGTCCTGCAGGCGCTTGAGGGCCATGCCCTCCTGGCGCCGCAGATCACCCTCGAGGGTGAAGGTCTCGGCGGCGCCGCGCAGCTTCTGCACGTCGCCGTCGCTCAGATCCTTCACCCGGATATCCGGATTCACTCCGGCCTTGGCGAGAATCTTCTGGGCACGGGTGAGACCGATGCCATAGACATAGGTGAGAGCTATCTCAACCCGCTTGTCGCGGGGGATATCGACGCCGGCAATCCGAGCCACGGGCAAACGAGTGAAGGGCAGGAGGAGCGCACCCGAGGGGTGGGCTGAGGCGGCCGCCAGGGGCCTGGGCGCAGGGCTCTCAGCCCTGGCGCTGCTTGTGCTTGGGGTTGGTGCAGATCACCATCACCCGGCCGTGGCGACGGATCACCCGGCACTTTTCGCACATCTTCTTGACTGAGGCACGCACCTTCATGGGCGGTGTGCTCTCCGAATTTGCAAACCGCCAACCTATCACAGCGGTCAACCCCTCACCCCAGCAGGGCCGTGATGCGTTCGCCGATCTGCTCCACCGTGCCGTCAGCCTCCACGGACTCCAGCAGCCCCCGCTCGCGGTAGTAGCTGATCAGGGGAGCGGTCTGCTCGCGGTACACCTCCAGGCGGTGACGAATCACTGCCTCGTTGTCGTCGGCCCGGCCTCGGCTCAGCAGCCGCTGGATCAGCACCGCGTCGTCGAGTTCCAGCAGCACCACCAGCTCGATCGGCTGGCCCAGCTCGGCGAGCAGTGTCGCCAGGGCCTCGGCCTGGGGCAGGTTGCGCGGAAAGCCATCCAGCAGCCAGCCGCCGCCCTCGGGCTGCTCCTCCAGGCGCTGGCGCACGATCGCCAGCACCAGGGCATCGCTCACCAGTTCGCCCCGGGCCATCACCGCTTCCGCTTCCCGGCCGAGCTGGCTGCCGGCTGCCACCTCGGCCCGCAGCAGGTCGCCGGTGGAGAGGTGCAGCAGGCCGCGGGCGCTCGCCAGTCGCTGGGCCTGGGTGCCCTTGCCGGCGCCGGGGGGGCCGAGGACCAGGAGACGGTGCTTCATCGCGGGCTGAGCCATGGGTTGGGTGGGGCGGGCAGACGGGTGGCCAGCCTGCCGGATCACTGGCGCACCATGCCCTCATAGCGCTGGGAGATCACATAGGTCTGCACCTGCTTGGCCGTGTCGATGGCCACGCCCACCAGGATCAGCAGGGAGGTGGCGCCCAGGCCCTGGAAGGTGCGCACCTGGGTGGCGCCCTCCACGGCGGAGGGGATGATCGCCACCGCCCCCAGGAACAGGCCACCCAGGAGTGTGAGGCGATTCTGGACGCCACTCAGGTAGGAAGCGGTGGCGGATCCGGGCCTCACACCCGGGATCGCCACACCACCGCGCTTGAGGTTGGTGGCGATGTCCACCGGGTTGACGGTGAGGGAGGCGTAGAAGAAGGAAAAGCCGCAGATCAGGGCGAAGAACAGCAGGGCGTACAGCCAGGGGGTGCTGCTGTTGGGATTGAGATAGCCCGCCAGCTGAATCAGCCAGGGAGCACCGGTGAGGTTGGCGATCGTGAGCGGCAGGAACACCACGGCAGAAGCAAAGATGATCGGCATCACCCCGCCGGCGTTGAGCTTCAGGGGGAGGTAGCTCTGGCGGGCGGCCAGAACGCCGGCCCCGCCCACCTGACGCTTGGCACTCACGATCGGAATGCGGCGGTTGCCTTCCTGCACGAAGATGATCCCCACGATCGTGACCAGGAACACCAGCACCAGCACCACGATGCCGCCCACGGTGCTGCGATCGCCGCTCTGGGCCAGCTCGATCGTGGAGCCCAGAGCCCTGGGCAGGGTGGCCACGATGTTCACGAAGATCACCAGGGAAGCCCCCTGGCCGATCCCCCGCTCGGGGATCACCTCGCTGATCCCCAACACCCCCATGGAACCGGTGACCAGGGCCCGGGCGGGGTGGATCACGAACACCGGCTCCGAAAGCCCCTGGGTGGCGTACTGGCGCAGGATCAGGGCGAAGACGATGCTCTGCAGAATGCCCCAGCCCAGGGCCACATAGCGGGTGATCTGGGCGATCTTGCGGCGGCCGGCCTCCCCCTCGTTCTTCTGCAGGTCCTCCAGCTGAGGGATGGCTGCTGTCAGCAGCTGGATGATGATCGAGGCGTTGATGAACGGCAGGATTCCCAGGGCGAACACGCCCAGGGTGGAGAGGCCCCCGCCGGTGAAGATGTCGAGGAAGCCGATCAGCTGGCCGCCGCGGGCCAGGAACTCCTGAAAAGCCACCCGGTCGATGCCGGGTACCGGGATGTAGATGCCGAGACGAACCAGCAGCAGCAGGCCGAGGGTGGTGAGCACCCTGTCACGCAGACCCTTCGACTGGATCAGCTGACTGAGGATTTCGCCGGCACTGGGATTGCGTCCCCGACTGACGAGCATGGTGACTGGGGCGTGTGGGAGGAAAGGATGCTGCGGGGGTGCCGCGGGGCAGAGCGCCGTGAGCGCCTCTGCCGGCAAAAAGCCGCCCGCCGGTGCACCGGTCGGACGGCTCAGACCCTAGGGCGTCAGGAGGGGAGGGCCGCTCAGATCAGCTCGCAGCTGCCGCCGGCGGCTTCGATCTTGCTGCGGGCGCTGGCCGTGAAGGCCGTGGCCTGCACCGTGAGCTTCACGTTCAGATCGCCATCACCAAGCACCTTGAGGGGGTGTTTGGGGTTGGTGACGATGCCGTCCTTGACCAGCGAATCGAGATTCACCGTGCTGCCCGCGGGACACTCAGCGAGCTTGGCGACGTTCAGCACTGTGAACTGCTTGGGGTTCACCAGTTCGAAGTGCTTGAGCTTGGGAATGCGGCGGTAGAGGGGCATCTGCCCCCCCTCGAAACCGGGACGGGTGGGACGGCCGGAGCGGGACTTCTGGCCGCGCATCCCGAAGCCGCAGCTGGCTCCCTGGCCGGCGGCGATGCCGCGGCCCTTGCGCAGCTTGCGTCGCCGCGCTCCCGGGTTGGTTTTCAGGGACTGGAGATTCATGCTCATGGCGAGGCCTCAGGAATAGATCTGCTCGAGGGAGATGCCCCGCTCCTTGGCGGTCTCCTTGTGGGTGCGCAGCAGTCCAAGGGCGTCGATGGCTGCGCGGGCGTTGTTGAGGGGGGTCTTGGAGCCCAGGCGCTTGGCCAGCACGTTCTTGATGCCGGCCAGCTCCAGCACCGTGCGGATCGAGCCACCGGCGATCACCCCGGTGCCCGGTGCGGCGGGGCGGATCAGCACGCTGGCGGCGCCGTCGCGGCCGTTGCTCAGGGTGGGAATGGAGCTGTGGCGGGTGAGGGGCACTTTCACCAGATGCTTCTTGCCGTCGGCCACGCCCTTGCGCACAGCACCGATCACATCGCCGGCCTTGCCGACGCCCACACCCACCTGGCCCTTCTCGTTGCCGACGACGACGATGGCCCGGAAGCTCATCTTCTTGCCGCCCTTCACGGTCTTGGAGACGCGGCGGATCTGCACAACCCGCTCCTGCCATTCGGAATCGCGCTCCGGGCCGCGGCGACCTTCGCGGCCGCGGCCGCCTCTGCGGTCGCCCCCCCGGCCTTCACTGCGACCCCGGCGCTCCTGCTGGCCCTCGGCTGCCGGAGGCACGTCGGCCGCCGCCGGCACGTTGCTGGTCTGGACTTGATCGTTGGTTTCGGTCATGGTGAGAGCAGGGATCAGAACTGAAGGCCCGCTTCCCGGGCGGCATCAGCCAGGGCCTTGACCCGGCCGTGGTACAGGTTGCCGCCGCGATCGAAGACCACCTGAGAGATGCCCTTGGCGAGGGCGCGCTGAGCCACCAGCTGCCCCACGGCCACCGACGCATCGCAGGTGGCGGCGGCCTGGAGGCTGGAGCGCAGCTCCCTGTCGACGGTTGAGGCCGAGCAGAGGGTGCTCTGGGCTTCGTCGTCGATCACCTGGGCGTAGATGTGGTTGTTGGAGCGGAACACCGCCAGACGCGGACGCTCGGCGGTGCCGCCCAGGTGGCGGCGCAGCCGGCGATGGCGTTTCTGGGTCTGCTGCTTGCGGGAGAGGGAAGACATGGGAATACAGGGTAAAGGCGCTCAGACAGACCTCATTTCTTGCCGGTCTTGCCGGCCTTGCGCAGGATGCGCTCGCCCTCGTACTTGATGCCCTTGCCCTTGTAGGGCTCGGGCGGGCGGATCGCACGCACCTTGGCGGCTTCGTTGCCCACGAGTTCCTTGTTGGCCCCGGACACCACCACGGTGGTGTTGCCCTCCACCGCGAAACTGATGCCCTCGGGTGGGGTCAGTTCCACCGGATGGCTGTAGCCGGCGTTGACCACCAGTGTCCTGCCCTGCACGGAGGCCCGGTAGCCGACCCCGGTGATTTCGAGCTTGCGGCTGAACCCCTGGCTCACCCCTTCGACCATGTTGGCCACCAGGGTGCGGCAGAGACCGTGGCGCTCGCGTGAGCGTCGGTTGTCGCCAGCCGGTGCCACCACCAGGGTGTCGGCCTCCTGGCTGATGGTCACCCCCTCGGGCAGGGTGCGGCTGAGTTCCCCCTTGGGACCCTTGACCGTGACGTCAAGCCCGTTGAGGCTGACGCTCACCTTGTCGGGCACGGGGATGGGTGCTTTACCGATACGTGACATGGATTGTTCTCCTGATCAGTAGACGTAGCAGAGCACTTCACCGCCCACACCCTGCTTGCGGGCGTCCCGGTCGCTCATCACTCCCTTGGAGGTGGAGATGATCGCCACACCGAGGCCGCCCAGCACCTTCGGCAGCTGGCGAGTGTTCTTGTAGATGCGGAGGCCGGGCTTGCTGACACGCTGCACCGAGCGGATGGTGGGCTGGCGGTGTTTGCCGCTGTATTTCAGCTCCAGCACCAACTGGCGCCGCACGCCTTCGCCCTCCTCGCTGATGCCGGCGATGAAGCCTTCCTGCTGCAGCACATCGGCGATGTTGCGCAGCAGCCTGGAGGCGGGGATGCTGGTGGTTTCGTGACGCTTCTCACTCGCATTGCGGATGCGGGTGAGCATGTCGGAAATCGGGTCGTGGTTGGCCATGGTCGGGTCCGAAGAGGGCTCAGTTGCTGCGGAACGGCATTCCCATCTCGCGGAGGAGGGCCCGGCCCTCTTCGTCGTTACGGGCGGTGGTCACGATCGTGACATCCATGCCACGGATCGAATCGATCTTGTCGAAGGAGATCTCGGGAAAGATGATCTGCTCGCGGATTCCCAGGGTGTAGTTGCCGCGTCCATCGAAGCTCTTGGGACTCACACCGCGGAAGTCGCGGATGCGGGGAAGAGCCAGGTGAATCAGGCGCTCCAGGAAGGCGTACATGCGTTCACCCCGCAGGGTGACGGCCACCCCGATCGGCATGCCCTGGCGGATCTTGAAGCCGGCAATCGCCTTCTTGGCCCGGGTCACCACCACTTTCTGCCCGGTGATGGTGGCGAGTTCCGCGATCGAGGCCTCGAGGGCCTTGGCGTTCTGCGCCGCTTCACCGAGGCCCCGGTTGACGGTGACTTTCACCACCTTGGGGACCTCGTGGACGTTGGAGAGATTCAGATCCTTGAGGAGTTTGGGCTGAATCGTCTCCCGGTAGCGCTGTTTCAGGGACATGACGGGGGAGGGGGGTTGCGCTTCTGGTCTGGGTCAGAAGGCGGACGAGGGCAGGAATGCCGGCGGGATGAGGAGAACGGGGGCGGCGGCGATCAATCCAGAAGTTCGCCGGTCTTCTTGAGGCGGCGCTTCTTGTTGCCGTCCTTGTCGACCACGATCTCCACCCGGCTGACCACTTTCTTGGCGCTGGAGTAGAGCATCACGTTGGAGGCATGCAGTGAGGCCTCCTCGGTGACGATGCGACCGGTTTCGCCCTCCTGGGTTGGCTTGACGTGGCGGGTGCGCAGGTTGATGCCCTGCACCACCACCCGGTTCTCGTAGGGGAGGGTGCGCAGGACCTCACCGGTCTTGCCCTTGTCCTTGCCGGCGATCACCTGCACGGTGTCGCCCTTCTTGATGCGCAGCTTGATGCGCTCGGCCGTTTTGGCTTTGGGGGTTGCGGTGGCCATCTCAGATCACCTCCGGAGCGAGGGACACGATCTTGGTGAAGTTGCGCTCACGCAGTTCACGGGCCACCGGACCGAAGACGCGGGTGCCCTTCGGATTGTTCTCGGTGCCCAGAATCACCGCGGCGTTGTCGTCGAAACGGATGGCGTTGCCCGTTTCGCGCCGCAGGGTGGCCCTGGTGCGCACCACCACGGCCTTGACAACGTCGGACTTCTTCACGCCCATGTTGGGCATGGCATCCTTCACTGCGGCCACGATCACGTCGCCGACGTGGGCGTAGCGGCGGTTGGTCCCGAGCACGCGGATGCACTGGATGCGCTTGGCGCCGCTGTTGTCGGCGACGTTGAGGAAGGTTTCCTGTTGAATCATCGGTGGTTCCTCCTCAGTTGGCGGTGGTGGTGGAGATCACCTCGGCCACGGTCCACCGCTTGGTGCGGCTGAGCGGGCGGGTTTCGGTGATGCGAACCCGATCACCAACCTTGCAGCCGTTGGTTTCGTCGTGGGCCTTGTAGCGCTTGGTGCGGCTCACCGTCTTCTTGTAGATGGGATGGGGGAAGCGGTTCTCCACCGCGACCACCACCGTCTTGTCCATCTTGTCGCTGACGACGGTGCCGACCCGTTCCTTGGTAGCCATGGGAATCGAGGGGGGAATCAGGAGGCGACTTGCGTCGAGGCGGCAGCGGTGCTGCCGGAGCGCTGACGCTCATTGCGCACCGTCAGCAGGTGGGCCAGCTTGATGCGGGCTTCCTTGAAGCGGTGGGGGTGCTCCAGCCGGCGGATGGCCTGCTGGAAGCGCAGGTCGAACAGGTCACGCCGGGTGGCATTGATCCGTTCATCGAGCTCGCTGTCGGCGAGCTGGCGCACATCGGTGATCTCGGGACGGGCCATGGTCAGGACTCCAGGGAAACGGCGGGCTCGACAGCCTCGGACCCGGTGGCCTCGGACACGGAGACCGCGGCTGCGGCCTCCTGGTCGGCCAGGGTGAGGAACTTGGTCTTGACCGGCAGCTTGTACTGGGCCAGTCGCATGGCCTCCTGGGCGATCTCGGGGGTGATGTCGGCACCGCCCATCTCGAACAGGATCCGCCCCGGCTTGATCACCGCCACCCAGAATTCCGGGTTGCCCTTGCCGGAACCCATGCGGGTTTCGGCCGGACGCATGGTCACCGGCTTGTCGGGGAAGATGCGGATCCAGATCTTGCCGCCCCGCTTCACGTAGCGGGTCATCGCACGGCGGGAGGCCTCGATCTGACGCGAGGTGATCCAGCCGCACTCCTGGGCCTGGAGGGCGTATTGCCCGAAGGCGATGGTGTTGCCGCGGGTGGCGATGCCGCGCATGCGGCCGCGCTGTTGCTTGCGGAATTTGACGCGTCGTGGACTCAGCATGGTTCAGGCCTCCTGATCACTCCCGGTTGGAGCGGTCTTCAAACTGTTGGGGCTGCCGGCTGGCCCGGCGACGGGGGGCGGCACCGATCGGCGCCTGGTCCTGCTGACCAGGCAGCACCTCGCCCTTGAACACCCACACCTTGATGCCCAGCACCCCGTAGGTGGTGCTGGCCACGCGGGTGGCGTAGTCGATGTCGGCCCGCAGGGTGTGCAGCGGCACCCGGCCCTCCCGGGTCCACTCGGTGCGGGCGATCTCGGCACCGTTCAGCCGTCCGCTCACCTGGATCTTGAGACCCAGCACGCCGGCGCGCTGGGCGCGCTGCACGGCCATGCGGATGACGCGGCGGAAGGCCACGCGTTTCTCCAGCTGCTGGGCGATGTACTCAGCCAGCAGGTAGGCGTCGGCGTCGACACGCTCCACCTCCACCACGTTGATGCGCACCTGGCGCTGGGCGTCGCCGACGGTGTTCTGAATGCCGGCGCGCAGCTCCTCGATGCCGCTGCCCTGACGGCCCACGAGCACCCCGGGGCGGGCGGTCTTGAGCTCCACTTCGAGCTGGTCGGCCTTGCGGGCGATCAGCACATCAGAGATGCCGGCGGACGCGTACTTCTTGTGGATGAACTTGCGGATCCGATCATCCTCCTGAAGGAGGGTCGGGTAGGTCTTGCTGGGGGCGTACCAGCGGGAGCGGTGGTCCTGGGTGATCCCCAGGCGCAGGCCGGTTGGATGGATCTTGTGTCCCATCGGTCGGTGTCCTCGGGGTTCAGGTGGAGGGAGCCACAGCGATGCTGATGTGGCAGGTCTGTTTCTTGATGGCGTAGGCGCGACCCTGGGCCCGGGGGCGGTAGCGCTTCATCGACGGGCCCATGTCGGCGTGGGCCTGGCTGATCACCAGGCTGGCCGGATCAAGCCCGAGGTTGTGCTCGGCGTTGGCCACGGCGCTGCGCAGCACCTTGGTGATCGGGCCGGTGGAGCGGTAGGGCATGAACTCGAGCAGGATCAGGGCATCGCGGTAGCTGCGCCCCCGGATCTGATCGAGCACCCGCCGCACCTTGGAGGCGGAACCGCGGATGTAGCGGCCGTGGGCCACGGCCTGGCTGGTGGTGGTGTTGGCCATGGCTCAGCGACCTCCTTTCTTGTCTTTGATGTGGCCTTTGAAGGTGCGGGTGGGGGCGAATTCCCCAAGTTTGTGGCCCACCATCTGCTCGGTGACATAGACCGGCACGTGGGATCGGCCGTTGTGCACGGCGATCGTGTGGCCGATCATCATCGGCAGGATGGTGGAGGCCCGTGACCAGGTCTTGATCACCGACTTGTCGTCGGCGGCATTCTGCTTTTCAACCTTGCGCAGCAGGCTGTCGGCAACAAACGGTCCTTTTTTGAGTGAACGTCCCATGGCGGATTAAGCGGTGAGCAGAGCGGTGTTGGTCATCAGGAATCGCGTCCGCCACGGCTCCGCTTGGAGGTGCGGCGACGTTTCCGGAGCACAAAACGGTTGCTGGGCTTGTTCCGCTTGCGGGTCTTGAGGCCGAGGGCAGGCTTGCCCCAGGGGGTCACAGGGCCGGAGCGCCCGATGGGAGCACGGCCCTCACCACCACCGTGGGGGTGATCGCAGGGGTTCATCACCGATCCGCGCACCTCCGGCCGCCGGCCGAGCCAGCGCTTGCGGCCGGCCTTGCCGAGGCTGGTGTTGCGCACCTCGGCATTGCCCACCGCGCCCAGGGTGGCGTAGCACTCCCGGCGGACGAGGCGTACCTCGGTGGAGGGCAGCTTGAGGGCCACGTAGTCACCCTCCTTGGCCATCACCTGTGCGCTGGCGCCGGCGGTGCGCACCATCTGGCCGCCGCGACCGGCATAGAGCTCGACGTTGTGGACGCTCGAGCCCAGGGGGATGGCCGAGAGAGGAAGGGCATTGCCGGTTTCGATCGGCGCCTCGGGCCCGGACACCACCTGCTGACCGATCTCCACCCCTGCCGGAGCGAGGATGTAGCGCTTCTCGCCGTCGGCGTAGAAGAGCAGGGCCAGGCGGGCGTTGCGGTGGGGGTCGTAATGGATGGCGGCCACCTTGGCTGTCACGCCGTGCTTGTCGCGGCGGAAGTCCACGAGCCGGTAGAGGCGCTTGTGGCCGCCGCCGCGGTGGCGGCAGGTGATCACACCGCGGTTGTTGCGGCCCTTGCGGCGGTGCTTCGCGACCACAAGACCCTTGACGCGATCCCGGCCGGTGATCTCAGCGAAGTTGCTGGCAACGCGGGTGCGGGTGCCAGGGGTGGTGGGGCGGTAGTTGCGGATTGCCATGTGATGTCAGATCCCTCAGGACTCCGGGAAAAGCTGGATGGCGTTGCCTTCCGCCAGGCGCACCACGGCCTTCTTCACCTGGGCACGCTTGCCAGCGAAGCGGCCGACGCGGCGGGTGCGGCGTGGCGGGTTCATGGTGCTGACGCCCACCACCTTGACGTCGAAGAGTTCCTCGACCGCCGCCTTGATGTCGGGCTTGGCAGCGCGGTGGTCCACCTCGAACGTGTACTGATTGAGTTCAAGGGCGCGGGTGGCCTTCTCGGTGATCAGCGGTCGGCGGATGACATCCGCGAGTCGCCCTGCAAAACGCTCAGTCATCGCCGTAGACCTCCTGAATCTTCGCGAGTGCCTGCTCGCTCACCAGCAGGTGGTTGGCGTGCAGCAGATCGAACACGTTGAGCTGATCGGCGGCGATCAGCTTCACTTTCTCGAGGTTGCGCACCGAACGGCGCACCACCTCGCTGGGGCTATCCAGCACCAGCAGCACCTTGGCGCCGGCTTCGATGCCGAAGCGGGCCAATGCGGCGCTGATTTCCCGTGTCTTGGGAATGTCCAGGGTCGCGGCGAAATCCTTGACCACCGTGATGGCGTCGATGCGGCTCATCAGTGCCGTTCGCAGGGCCAGACGACGCTCCTTTCGGTTCATCGCCAGGTTGTAACTGCGGGGCTTGGGCCCGAAGATCACCCCACCGCCGGGGCGCAGGGGGGTGCGGATCGAGCCCTGGCGGGCCCGGCCGGTGCCTTTCTGTTTGTAGGGCTTGCGGCCGCCGCCGGCCACCTCGGCTCGGGTGAGGGTGCTGGCCGTGCCCTGGCGGGAATGGGCCAGCTGCCGCACCACAGCACGCTGCACCAGGTCGGCGGCGGAGCTGTCCCTGGCGACCTTGAGGCTGAGGTCGGCTTTGCCGGTCTCCTTGCCCTGCCAGTCGCGGATTACACAAGTTGCCATCGTTTCGCTCCTCAGTTGCCGCTCTTGGCGCCCACCCGGTTGGCCGGGCGGATGTTGAGCAGGGTGCCGGGTTTGCCGGGTACCGAGCCCTTCACCACCAGCAGGTTGCGCTCGGGATCCACCTTCAGGACCGTGAGGCCCCGGGTGGTGGTCTGCTTGCCGCCGTAGCGGCCCGCCATGCGCTTGCCGGGGTAGATCCGACCGGGAGTGGTACCGGCTCCGGTGGAGCCGGGGAGGCGGTGGTTCTTGGAGCCGTGGCTCATCGGGCCCCGGCTGAAGCCGTGGCGTTTCTGATAGCCGGCGAACCCCCGACCCATGGTGTCGCCGCTGACATCCACCTTCTGGCCGGGTTCAAAGGCGCTCACGGTCACGGGAGCGCCGAGCGCGAGGCCGTCAAGGCTCTCGACCCGGTATTCCCTGAAATGGCGCAGGGGCTGGTCGCCCGACCTGGCCAGATGGCCTCGCGCAGGCTTGTTGACGAGCTTCTCGCGCACCTCGCCGAAGCCGAGCT
The DNA here is from genome assembly GCA_040883175.1 of Synechococcaceae cyanobacterium. Lineage (GTDB taxonomy): Bacteria > Cyanobacteriota > Cyanobacteriia > PCC-6307 > Cyanobiaceae > NIES-981. Next base: position 19,330 of record JBFLKL010000089.1, read on the forward strand.
GCACGGCGGTGTACCCGTCGGTGCCGGTGGATTTGAGCTGGGTGACGCGGCAGGGGCCCGCCTCGATCAGGGTGACCGGGATGGACCTGCCCTCGTCGTCGAAGAACTGGGACATGCCCAGTTTCTTCCCGAGAATGCCGATGGACATGGGAGGGGGGTAAGGCGCCAGCTGGACGTCCGGAGGATCGCGGATCCCGGCAGAAGCCGGGCTCCGGTGGGAGGCCGGAGGGCTGCAGCAGTCGTGATGGTCGGGCTTGGCCCTGGTGGCTGCACGGGACTGACGGACAGACCCGATGCGATGCGCAATCCAGGGAGCTAGCGAGACGGATCAGGACCCGTTCAGCAGCGGCTGGGACTTGACTGGACCGGACCGCTGGGAGCGGCGCGTTCAATCAGTTTCCCTACGGACTGAACCAACCAGGATTGGCTCGTTCCGTGAGGCCGGAGAAGATCACCACCACTGGTGATCTGGTGTCAGGGTCTGGAGGCCCGGCTAGCGGACGGGCACAGACGTCTGGCACAGCGAAACAATGTAACCCATGGCGGAACATCCATCCCCTGGACGGAGCCGTCGCGCTGCGTTGTCCGGTCGCTGCTGCTGAGCCGCCGCTGCGGCTGGCAGACTGCTTCAAGCCATCCCGCGCATGATGCCGCTGCTGCTCTCCGGCCGAGGGTTTCGCCAGGAGCTCGAGCGGGCTGGCGCCCTGGCGCTGTTCGCCCCCCTGGAGGGCGGCGCCGAAACCCGCCTCCTGCGTCGTCTGCGTGCTGCGGGGTACCGGGCCCAGATCATGTCGGCCCGCGGGCTCGGCGATCCGGAAGCGTTTCTGTTTCAGCTGCACGGGGTGCGCCCGCCCCATCTGGGACACCAGAGCGTGGGCCGCGGCGCTGCCGTGGGGGAGTCCTACCGGGTGATGCCCCAGCTCGGCGCCCTGCTGGAGGGCACGCAGCCGATGCTGCTCTGGCTGCTGGAGGGGCAGGTGCTCTCTTCCGCCGAGCTGGCCTCGCTGGTGTCCCTCACCCGCCGGGAACCCCGCCTGCGGCTGGTGGTCGAGCTGGGAGGTGCCCGATCCCTGCGCTGGCAGCCCCTCAGCGAGCTGATTTGACCCTGTCTGGCCGGAGTCCGGTCGTTCCGCTCTCCCCGGAAGCCGCATTGGTCCGCGGGCGCTGGGTGAAGTGGATCGCTGGAGCCAGCAACCAGGATCTGGCGGCGATCGAAGATCTGGCGGGCCTCTACACCCTCGCCGGAGCCCACTGTCTGGATCTGGCTGCGGATGCTGCGGTGGTGGCCGCGGCGCGGCGGGGGGTGGCCTGGGCCGAGGCCCATGGTGCCCGGCGGCCCTGGCTGATGGTGAGCCTCAGTGATGGTGAGGATCCCCACTTCCGCAAGGCCTGGTTCGATCCCCGGCGCTGTCCCCCCGACTGTCCCCGGCCCTGCGAGCGGGTCTGTCCGGCCCTGGCGATCGGTGAGCGGGCCACCGGTGCGCCGGGGGTGCTGGCGGAGCGCTGCTACGGCTGCGGCCGCTGCCTGCCCGCCTGTCCGCTGGGGTTGATCGAAGAGCGCTCGCGGGTGCTGGAGCCCGAGGCCCTGGCCCCGCTGCTGGCCGCCCTCAGGCCCGAGGCGGTGGAACTGCACACCAGTCCGGGGCGGCAGCGGGACTTCGAGCGGCGCCTCGACCAGCTGCTGGCCAGTGGCCTGCGCCTGCGGCGGGTGTCCGTGAGTGCCGGAGCGGAAGTGCCTCCGGCTGAGCTCTGGCAGCGCTTCGCCGCCCTGCGGCAGCGGGGATACCGCCCTCTCTGGCAGCTGGACGGGCGGCCGATGAGCGGGGATGTGGGCGACGGCACCGCCCGGGCGGCGGTGGCCCTGCTGGCCCGGCGCCGGCAGTGGATGCCGCCGGGTCCCCTGCAGCTGGCCGGTGGCACCAACGCCTGCAGCCTGCCGTTGCTTCAGGCCCGGCCCCTCCTGGCCCAGGCGTGTGCCGGCGTGGCCTTCGGCGGTGTGGCGCGCCGCCTGCTTCAGCCGCTGCTGCTCCAGGGTCAGCGCTGCGGGGGTGGCGTGCGCCAGGATCCCGGTCTCTGGCCCCAGGCCCTGGATCTGGCCCGGACACTGCTCCAGCCCTGGCTAGAACGGTCCTGATCCACCCTGTGGTTCCCCAGGTGTCCAGTCTGCAGTCACCCCAGCGCATCACCGACGATCTGGATCGGCTGCTGGCGGTGCTCCCGGCCCCGGTGGCGGAGGCCCTGCCCCGCTGCCTGGAGCACGACCAGCTCCTGGAGGTGGTGCTGGATCTGGGCCGCCTGCCCGAGGCCCGCTACCCAGGTCGGGTGGTGGAGCTTGGTACGCGGCCCATCGAACGGTCCGATCTGGCCGCGGTGGTGGAACGCCTCGGCGCCTTCGGCGGTGACAACCGTGCCGGAATCGAGCGCACGCTGCACCGCATCAGCGCCATCCGCAACCGCAGGGGCGAGATCGTTGGGCTCACCTGCCGGGTGGGTCGGGCCGTGTTCGGCACCGTGGCCATGGTGCGCGATCTGCTCGATGCCGGCCGCTCCCTCCTGCTGATGGGCCGCCCCGGGGTGGGCAAGACCACCGCTCTGCGGGAGATCGCCCGGGTTCTCGCCGATGAGCTGGGCAAGCGGGTGGTGGTGATCGACACCAGCAATGAGATCGCCGGGGACGGCGACATCCCCCACCCCGCCATCGGCCGGGCCCGGCGCATGCAGGTGGCCCGGCCGGAACTGCAGCACCAGGTGATGATCGAGGCGGTGGAGAACCACATGCCCGAGGTCATCGTGATCGATGAGATCGGCACCGAGCTGGAGGCCCTGGCCGCCCGCACCATCGCCGAGCGCGGCGTGGTGCTGGTGGCCACGGCCCATGGCAACGCCCTCGACAACCTGATCAAGAACCCCACGCTCAGCGACCTGGTGGGGGGCATCCAGTCGGTGACCCTCGGTGACGAGGAGGCCCGGCGCCGGCGCACCCAGAAGACGGTGCTGGAGCGGGCCGCCGAGCCCACCTTCCCCCTGGCGGTGGAGATGCACAGCCGCCGACGCTGGCTGGTGCACCCTGATGTGGCCGCCACGGTGGACGCCCTGCTGCGCGGCCAGGCCGCCCGGCCCCAGGTGCGGGAGCTGGACGAGGACGGCCGCGTCAGCTGCCAGGACAGCAGTGGCGTCACGGCCA
>JBFLKL010000090.1:0-7721 GCA_040883175.1 Synechococcaceae cyanobacterium
CCAACGGACCTCTCTCTGCTCAATGAGGCCAGGGAGGTCACGGACAAGCTGATTGACGCGATGCATCCTCAGGTCAGAGCATCCGTTGGCAACAAGCCTCGAACACATCGCAAGAAAGCCAGACAGCAGTTTCTGGCCGTGGCCAAGAAGAAGCGACCTCGCATCAACAAGATCCGCAAGGCCATTCAGCAGCAGCTGGGCCATCTGGAGCGGAATCTGGCCAGCATTGATGCCTTGATCGCCTGCGGCGGCTGTCTTCTTGCAGCAGGCAGGCATTGGTACCGCAAGCTGCTGGTGGTGAGTGAGCTGGTGCGTCAGCAGAAGATTCTCTACCACTCAGACAGCAGAAGCATCCCCGATAGGATTGTGAGCCTCTGTCAAGCGCACATCAGGCCCATCGTGCGTGGCAAGGCCAGAAGCAACGTTGAGTTTGGCGCCAAGGTCTCCATCTCTGTGACTGGCGACAGCTTTACCTTCCTTGATCGCCTGAGTTTCAACCCCTACAACGAAGGAGAAGACCTCAAAGCTCAGGCAAGAACCTATCGCCGCCGCTATGGTTACTATCCTAAAGTGATCTGTGCCGATCAGATTTATCGCACCAGATCCAATCGAACCTTCTGCCAGCGTCACGGCATTCGCTTGAGTGGCCCGCGCCTCGGTCGTCCCAAGAGCGATCCACAGTTGCTGGCCGAGGAGCAGAAGCAGTTTGCTGATGACCAGCGGCAACGCAATGCCGTCGAGGGCAAGATCGGCCAGGGCAAACGGCGCTTTGGATTGGCTCTCATCCGGGAGAAGCTGAGCACCACCCAGGGTTCAACCATTGCCTTGAATGTACTCGTCATGAACCTCGAGAAGCTCCTGGAGCTTCTTTTTGTCCTTTTGACCAGCTGGCTGCAGCCTCTTATGGTCCTCAGTGCCCTCTGGAAGAGTGAAATGGCGCTGGTTGGTGATCAGCCGGCAGCAGCCTGAGGATGAAGCAACATGCAGAGAGAGTAGTCGCCGTCTTGCCATGTCAGGCGCGCTCTGCTTTCTCAGGAGGCCCTAGGTAATCTCTCGCTGCGGCCAGGTGATGGCAGCGTTAGACTTGACTAGTACCAACTACCGCCATGCATCCGTACCGGCCACCCTTCATTTCTTTTGCGGGAAAGCCGGAGCCGGCAAGACAACTATCGCCAATCGTGTTGCCAGATAGGTGGGCGCGATCCTGATCTCTGAAGACATCTGGCTTACCCGCTTGTTCGGTGATCAGATGAAGACATTCGACGACTACATCAGGCTTTCACTGAAGTTGAAGATGGTTGTTAAACCACTTGTTGTTGACCTGTTGACAACCGGTCAGTCAGTCGTGCTCGACTTCCAGGCGAACACCAAAACGGGGCGAGCCTGGTTCCGGTCAGTGCTCGAACAGGCAGGCGCATCCCATGTCCTGCACTTCGTGGACACCTGCGAGGCAGAGTGTCTCGCACGCATTGCGAATGCGTAACACTGAGCGGCCAGAGGGATCGTATACCCTCAGGGCAGAAGACTTCGTGCATGTCTCGTCGTTCTTCCAGGCCCCCGAAGAAGCTGAGGGCTTCAACGTCAAGATCCACTCAGCATGAGCGCGATCAAGCCTGCCCCTTCACTCGAGCAGGCCCCACGGGCCCGTGCCCTGCCGGAGGACGTCGCTCAGCTCAGGTTTTGGCCATGGGCAGCCTGGAAAGGCACGAGCAAACTGGGCCTGGCGCTCTGCTCTCCAGCAGGAACCAGCACTGAAAAAAACTGCTTCGATGCCATGATCCACAGCCTGAGTCTGCAATCAGGGGGGAGAACCACCGCGATGCAGAAGGATTGTGGGCTGTCGCACAGGATTCAATAGTTCACGCCGACATCGCACGCGCCCGGTGCTCCTGCGGGCTGATGCCGCGGACCCGCTTGAAGGCTGTGCTCAGCGCGAACGGCGTGCTGTAGCCAAGCGCGTGGGCCACTGTGCCGACGGTGGCCTCCGGCTCGCAGAGCATGTCGGCGGCGAGGGCCAGTCGCCAGCTCGTCAGGAACCTCATCGGCGACTCTCCGACCACGTCCTGGAACCGTCTGGAAAGCGCAGCACGTGAGGCGCCGACCTCGCGCGACAACGTCGCCAGCGTCCAGGGATACGCCGGGCGCTCATGCATCAGCTGCAGGGCGTGGCTGACCATCGGGTCGTTCTGGGCCCGGTACCACGTGGGCGCGGCAGCGGCGGGTCGCGTGAACCAGGCGCGCAGGATCGCGATCAGGAGGAGATCGATCAGTCGGTCGAGAACGGCCGCCTGGCCTGGTCCCTCCTTCGCCATTTCGTCGCACAGCAGGCTGACGAGCGGCGAGTCCCAGGACTCGTGGGAGAGCGTCAGCACCGGGGGCAGGGCACGCAGCAGCCGATCACTGATGTCGCTGGTCGACTCATAGGCGCCCACCAGCATCAACGTCGAACCGTTCGGGTCGTTTCCCCAGGTGCGAACCCCGTGCATCAGCTCCTGCTCCAACGAGTCCCCGTCGCGGTTGGAGCAGCGCTGGCCGGGATGGATCACGATCTCGGGCACGGTCGCGGGGTGGTCCGCCACGGTGTAGTGGTCCGGGGCGCGGGTCACCGCCACATCGCCCACGCCGAGGCGCACCGGCTCGCTGTTGTCGGGCACGACCCAGGCGTGGCCGCGCACGATCGCCAGCACCGTGATCGGCGACTCGGCGAGGACCCGCAGCGACCACGGCGGCCTCATCACGGTGCGCAGGGCGAAGGCCCCCCGCGCCCGCGGGCCGTCGAGCAGGCCACCGAACAGGTCCATGCCCCGCACGGTATCGGCTGGACGCTCGCGTATGGATTCGAGCAGCTCGACGATGGCCCGAACGGCGCGACCTGCGGAGGATCGGAGTACGCCCTCAAGAGGCCTGGCAATGCCGGGCCGGCAGGGAACACCACACCACCCCGTCCTTGATCTCATGCAGAGCACCCATCGCAACGGAACGACCCTGGTGATCGGAGCGAGCGGCAAGACCGGTCGCCGCGTCACCGACCGGCTGATCGCCCAGGGGCGGCGGGTCCGCCCCGTCTCCCGCTCCACCCAGCCCCGCTTCGACTGGCAGGACCCCAGCACCTGGGGCCCGGCCCTCGAGGGTGTGGACGCCGTGTACATCACCTACTTCCCTGACCTCGCCCTGCCCGGTGCGGCAGAGACCGTGGACGCGTTCGCGCGCCTGGCCGTCGAGAGCGGCGTACGGCGCCAGGTTCTGCTCTCCGGCCGCGGCGAGGAGGGTGCCCAGCGAGCTGAAAACTACCTCCAGAACTCCGGAGCCCACTGGACGATCGTTCGCTGCGCCTTCTTCAACCAGAACTTCGATGAGAACTTCGCCGACTCCGTGCGCCACGGCGTCGTGGGGATGCCGGCCGGGGACACCGCTGAGCCGTTCGTCGACGCCGACGACATCGCCGATGTCGTCGTCGCCGCGCTGACCGACGACCGTCACATCGGGCAGCTCTACGAGCTGACGGGCCCGCGCCTGCTCACCCTGGCGGAAGCGGCACAGGAGCTGGCTGCCGCCATCGGCCGCGAAGTGCGGTACGTCCCTCTGACACCCGAGGAGTTCGGGGCCGAGCTTGGCGCCCACGGGATGCCCGAGGCAGACGCCACGCACCTCGCCGAACTGCTCTCCGCGGTGCTCGACGGCCGCAGTTCACATCTCGGCGATGGCGTGCAGCGGGCACTGGGACGCCCCCCTCGCGACTTTGCCGACTACGCGAACGACACCGCCGCGATGGGCGTGTGGAACCTCGAGAGGGTGGCGTCGTGACAGTTCTGACAATCCTCTGTGCAGTCGGGGCCGCCGCCGCGGGCGGTGCGCTCTTCACATTCTCAGACTTCACCATGGCGGGGCTGAAGCAGCTGCCTGCGGCCCAGGGCATCACGGCGATGCAGGCGATCAACAAGGCGGCTCCCTCGCCTCTGTTCATGCTCCTGCTTTTCGGCACCGGCGCCGGCTGTCTCGCGATGATGGTCATGGCCGGCCTGCGCCACGAGGAGCCTGTCTCGACGCTGCGGCTGGTGGCCGGCGGGCTTTACCTCGTCGGCGTCGTCTTCACCACGATCACTTACCACGTTCCGCGCAACGATCGCCTGGATCGGGTCGACCCCGAGAGCAACGAAGGGGCGGAGTTCTGGGTCACCTACCAGCGGCAGTGGATCCCCATGAACCACGTCCGCACGCTCGCGCCGCTGGTCGCCGCGATGCTCCTGGGGGCGTCGCTGACGGCGCACCAGGGGTGAGCCATGGACCAGCGCAGACCTCACGTGCTGCACGGGCTTGGCTTGGACCAACTGCGCCATTGCGTGGGATGTCTGTTCGGCACCTCGATCCTTTCGTGAGGACGGTGCCGAACAGGTTCATCGGAGCGAGGAGGGATGAACCGGGCCAGGACCGGCCATCTGCCAGTCATGCTGGAAGCCGAGGCTGCCGAGGGAGGGCTTGTGCTGGAGCAGCACAGGCTCTCACCTCGGTTCACAGCTCCTGTCGTCAGTGCTGTGAGAGAAGCGCGAGATCGGCAATCTGCTGGAGGATGCCATCTCCGCTGAAGGCCTCCACGATCAGACCGATCGTGAAGCCAAGCATCGCGACACGTCCATTGAGACGCTCCGCGCGCTTGAGGCTCTCGTCCCGGATCTGCTTGGCAGCGGTGTTCAGGAACCAGGTGTCGTCGGCTTGGGTGGCTCGGGCCATAGGGACTCCGTGCGACTACAACGAAAAGTTACGGCCTGCCCCAGGTGTCTTGACGTGCCGAGGGCTACTTGCCTCGATCCGCTGACATTTACTCATCAGCGGGATAGCCGCCCTTGCCCTGACGGCAGCAACGGGTCTGTGTCTGCCCCGTGAACGGCAGGCCTGGCATGGCGTCACCGCCACCCCAGCAGCACCTGTTTGCCGATGCAGCGGCCTGTGGCCTGGTGGCGGTGCGCCTCCCGCAGACTGGCGGCGCTGATCGGCCCCAGTTCCCGCCTCAGGGTGGTGAACAACAGGCCCCGATCCACCAGTTCGGCCACCTCCCTCAGCAGTTCCCCCTGCCGGGCCATGTCGGACGTGGCGTAGAGCGAGCGCGTGAACATCAGCTCCCAGTGCAGCGAGAGGCTCTTGCGCTTCAACGCCAGGACATTCACCGCAGCGGGGTCGGGGTCATCGATCAACCCGAACTGCCCCTGCGGCGCCAGCAGATCCACCAGCGCCGGGTAGTGCTCGCCCGTGTGGGTGAGGCTCACCACGTGCTGCACGGTATCGATGCCCAGGGCCTCGAGCTGGGGCCGCAGCGGCTGGCTGTGATCGATCACATGATGGGCGCCGCAGCGTTCCACCCATTCCCGGCTCTCGGGCCTAGAGGCGCTGCCCACCAGGGTGAGGCCGGTGAGTCGGCGGGCCAGCTGCAGCAGCAGCGATCCCACGCCCCCGGCGGCACCGCTCACCAGCAGCACAGAACCGGCGCCGGCAGCGGAATCACGCTGCAGCCGCAGGCGGTCGAACAGCAGCTCCCAGGCGGTGATCGCCGTGAGCGGCATCGCCGCCGCCCGAACCGCCGGGAGACTGGCGGGTGCCTGGGCCGCCAGGCGGGCATCCACCAGGTGCCGCTGGGCGTTGCAGCCCGGCCGATCCAGGGCACCGGCATACCAGACCCGGTCCCCCGGGCGGAAACCCTGCGCCGCCTCACCGGTGGTCAGAACCCGTCCGACGGCATCCCAGCCGAGCTGACACCATTCACCCGCCGGCGGCAGCTGCCGGCCCCGGACCTTGAGGTCCACCGGATTCACCGACACCGCTTCAACCTCCACCAGCAGGTCGTGGGGGCCCGGCACGGGATCCGGCAACTCCAGATCCTCCAGGTAGTGGGGGTCGTCGAGGCCGGCGGAGCACTGGTAACCGACTGCGCGCATGAAATCAGGCCTGGGGTGCTCGTCACATGGCATCCACAGTGGACCCTCCCGGGGCTCGGAGGTTGTGGTCAGAGGCCCGGATAGCGCTGCCGTCGCTCCGCGCTGAAGGCCCACCAGCGCTTCGGTTCCTCTCCCGCCAGGAATCGTTCGATCGAGAGAAGCACATCCAGCACACAGGGATCCTGGCGGCCCCCCTTCAGCCGGCACAGGCTTCGGTAGAGCGCGTGGGCGTCACGGCCCTGCAGATCCGCCGGCACCCGGAACCCGAGGGACTCCAGCGAGCGCGCCAGCGCGGGCCCCACATTGGGCAGGTCAGTGAGCCGCTCCAGGCGTTGGCGACTGCAACGGCTGGGATGCATGCGGTTGCGGGGAGCAGGAGAACGACGCCTCGGACATCCTCGCAGCGGAATCTGGCAGCGGAGCCTGACGAGAGGCCGGTTGTGGTCACTGCAGTCCGGCACCGCGACCCGGGAGGGGCCTACAGCTATCGCCATGAACGGGCCGGCCGCTCCATCGTGTTTTCCACAGATATCGAGCACGGCAAGCACGGCAAGGAGATCGATTGCAACATCGCCTTCCTCGCCCAGGGCGCAGATATCCTCATCCACGATGGGCAGTATTCAAACCAGGATCTGGAGACCAAACGAGGCTGGCGTGAAGCAGCTTGTCGCCACCCATCACGACCCTGAGCATGATGATGCACATCTCAGGTGTGCCGAATAGCGTTGCATGGCGATCCTGGCCGGTGGCTGCTTCTGGGGAGTCGAAGCCATCTGCAAGGAGGTCTGCGAGGAGATCCGTGGAGTCAGCCGCCTGAAGACGGGCTGCCATTTGTCACCGCGCGGCGAGGCATTCCTCCGATTCCTGCGCTCCGAGATCAGTGACGACGCTCCCCAGCATCCGCCAGCTTCGCCCAGCCGTCGTGGCTCACCCCGCTGTGGGGCTTGCGGGTGTCGGGCATGGAGCTCACAGCAGGTTGGCCGCCAGCTCGGCCAGCTCGCTGCGCTCACCCCGCTGCAGGGTCACGTGGCCGGCGAGGGGCTGGCCCTTGAAGCGCTCCACCAGCCAGGTGAGACCGTTGCTCTCGGCGTCCACATAGGGGTTGTCGATCTGGTAGGGATCGCCTGTGAGCACGATCTTGGTGCCCTCGCCCACCCGCGTCACGATCGTCTTCACCTCATGGGGGGTGAGGTTCTGGGCCTCGTCCACCACCATGTACTGCCCCGGAATCGAGCGGCCGCGGATATAGCTGATCGCCTCCACCTCCAGCAGGCCCATGCCCTTGAGATCGCTCCAGTTGCTGCGCGGCGGGCGGCTGCCGCCGCGGGGACCGGAGCCCTTGTGGTGGTCGTCGCCGCCGAGCAGGAAATCGAGGTTGTCGATGATCGGCTGCATCCAGGGGCCCATCTTCTCCTCGATGTCGCCGGGCAGGAAGCCCAGTTCCTTGCCCAGGGAGATCACCGGCCGGGTCACCAGCATGCGCTCGTAGAGCCTCTCCTCGGCCACCTGGTTGAGTCCGGCGGCCAGGGCCAGCAGGGTCTTGCCGGTGCCGGCCTTGCCCACCAGCGTCACCAGCTGCACGGCCGGATCGAGCAGCAGATCGAGGGCGAAGGTCTGCTCGCGGTTGCGGGCGTGGATCCGCCCCAGCTTCACCTTCGACACCCGCTGCAGGGGCTGCAGCGTCTGGGTGGCGGCCTGGTACCGCGCCAGCAGGGTGTGGGCGGGCTGGGCGCGGTCCACCAGGGTCACCCCCTCGTTGGCCTGCAGGGGCTGCTCCAGCTGCAGCGGCTCCAC
>JBFLKL010000008.1:0-5421 GCA_040883175.1 Synechococcaceae cyanobacterium
ACGCTAGTTGATTTCGAAGACCATGCTGACCTCGGCCTCGATGGTCAGATCGCCGACTTCGATCGGGGTGCGGCTCATGGCCATCGTCGCTTTTTCGGGCGGAAGGTCTCGCGCGTGTGGGGCGAGACGATCAGATCGAGGTACCGCTGGCGGTAGCGCTTCTCCACGTCGGCCAGACCATGCCACTTGTCGGGCAGGGGCTGGAGCGCCTTGGCCAGCATCCGCCAGCCCGTCACCTTCACCGACAGCTCACCGCGATCGGTGCGCCGCAGGGTGCCGAACACGCCGATCAGATCACCCGCATCCACCAGGGTGGTGATCTGCGCGAAGGCCCCGGGCGCCGGCGCATCGGGGTTGGCCGCCTCCAGGGCGGCCTTCTCCAGAAACAGCTGGATCGGGCCGCTCTCATCCACCAGGGTGAAGAAGGCGAGCTTGCCCATCACCCGCCGGGTCATCACCCGACCCGCCACGGCCACCGCCACAGCGCGCTCCTGGCCTTTGGCCAGATCGGCATGGGCGGCCTGCAGCTCGGCGGTGCGGTGGCTGGGCGCGAAGCGCAGGGCGTAGGGCCCCTGCCCGAGCTCGGACAGGGCAGCGGCCTTCTGCAGACGGGTTTCGCGCAGCTCCGACACGGGGGCGGGGAGGGTTCAGCAGGCAGCCATCCTGCAGGACGGGGCGCTGGCTTGAATCGCCCGGGTGGAGTCAGCCGGCAGCGACCATGCCGCCATCGCCGAAGCGCTGGGAGGCATAACCGGTGCCGCGCACGGTGAGAATCAGCTCGGGATTGCGGGGATCGGGCTCGAGCTTGCCTCGCAGCCGGGCCACGTAGACGTCCACCACGCGCAGGTCGGCGGCGCGGCGGGGCGGATAACCCCAGAGCTGCTCGAGGATCTCGGCCCGGGGCACCACCCGGCCGGGCTCGCGGAAGAGCAGCTCCAGCAGGCTGAACTCGGTGTAGGTGAGGGCGATGCGGTCGCCATCGCGGGTCACCTGGCGGCGGTTGGTGTCGACCACCAGATCCCCCACCCGCAGCACCCCGTTGCCGCTGGGCAGCTCGCGCGGCTCGGTGGTCGCCGAGCCGCGGCCAACCCGGCGCAGGATGGTGGCGATGCGGGCCTCGAGTTCCTTGGGGCTGAACGGTTTGGGCAGGTAGTCGTCGGCCCCCAGATCCAGGCCCGACACCCGCTCGGCGATGGCATCGAGGGCCGAGAGGAAGATGATCGGCACGCAGGATTCGGCCCGCAGCCGGCGGCAGACCGCAAAGCCGTCGAGCTTGGGCATCATCACGTCGAGCACCACCAGATCCGGCTGCTCCCGGTGGAACAGGCTGATGGCCTCCTCGCCGTCCTCGGCGCACACCACCCGGTATCCGGCCAGCTGCAGGCGCATCAGCAGCACCCTGCGCACCGCGGCCTCATCGTCGACCACAAGCACCGTGGCCTTGGGATCGGCCGGCTCGGTCAACCTGTCCGCCGAGGGCATGGGCAAGGCACCAACGGTGTGAAGTTTCGCAACCCTACCTTTCTATCGATCATCAGGGTTCGTCCCCGCCGACACAGGCACGGCGGAATCGTCCAGATTTAAGGATTTTTTCCAGACTGCTCTCAGGGCCAGCGGGCCTCGGCATAGCGGTTCCATTCCCGCTCGGCCTCCGTCAGGGCGCGGTCGCTGTCCACCTGGCCCAGCATCGCCCGCTGCAGCTGGGTGTACACGATCGCCTGCAGGCGCTTGATGCCGGGAATGGCGGGCACCAGCACCCGGGCGCTCCGCAGGGTACGGGCCGAGAGCAGGCGCGCCTGCTCCACCAGCCGGCTGGCCGCATCGCCGGCTGCGGGCCGTGCCAGGGATGCCTCCAGCTGGCGCAGGGCCTCTCGGGAGGAGGGCAGCACCCGGGCCTCCTCGGCGAAGGCCAGCTGGTTGGCGGCGTTGGTGAGAAACAGAGCGAAGCTCACGGCCTCGGCGGCCATGGCGCTCTGGCGGGGCACCACCAGGTTCATCACCGCCACGTTGGCGGCGCCGTCATCGCCGGTGATCGGCGGGAAGGGGGCGGTGTCGCGGGCGATGCCGGGGGCGTTGGTCTGCAGGTTGCGCAGGAAGTCCGGACCGGTGGCCACCAGGGCCAGATCACCGGCCTGATAGAGCTCGATGGCACGGCGGAAGCCCTGGCTCACCACTTCGCGCGGCAGCAGCCCGCGGCGGTAGAGCTCACTCCAGAACCGGAAGGCCTCCCGCCCGGCCGCACTGTTGAAGGCGGCACGAAGGCGCCCATCCAGCAGCTGCACACCCATCTGCACCAGGGTCTCCAGCAGCTCGGCGGAGTCATCCGGCACCACGGTCATGAACAGGGCGTAGCGGCCGGTGCGCCGCCGCACCGCCTCCGCCCAGGCGGGCACGTCCCGCCAGCGCCGGGGCGGTGCGCTGCTGCCCGCCTCCCGCAGCAGCCGGCGGTTGGCCATGCCGATGCGGGCGGTGAGATACCAGGGAATGGCGAACTGGGCCCCGTCCTGGCCCCCCGCCGCCCAGATCGCGGGCAGATAGCTCGCGGCGGCCTCGTCACTCACCAGGGGCCCCAGATCCAGCAGCCCGCCCTTGCTGGCCAGGTTGGCGGCGAAGGGGGGGTTGAGATTCACCAGATCGGGTGCGGTGCGGGCGAACACCGAGGCCAGCAGCTTGCGCTCCACCGAGCCCCAGGGCACATCGGTCCAGCGCACCCGCTCCGCCGGGTTGGCGCGCTCCCAGGCGGCGATGACGCCCCCCAGGTAGTCGTTGAAGCGGGGCGCCAGATCCAGGGTCCAGAGGTTGAGCTCGCGCCGGCCACCGCCACCGCCGCCCGGCCGCCCGCAGGCCGCCAGGGCGGCCGATCCGCCCGCCACGGCCAGCAGGCGCAGCATCCGCCGGCGGGGAATCGGATGGCTCGGCATCGGGTCGCTCGGCATCGGCGGGCTGGGCATCGTCGTCAGCTGCGCAGCCCCGGCGCCAGCTGGCGCCACAGCAACAGTTGCAGCGAGCACAGCATCGGCGCCAGCAGGCCCGTCAGCAGGGTCTGGGCGAGCAGGGTGTGCAGGGCGGCAGCGCTGGCCTGCCCCCACAGGAGCTGCTGCAACCACAGCGAGAGCCCCAGCAGGGCGGTGCCCAGCAGGGCCAGCAGGCCGAGACTGAAGCTGCGCTCGATGGCTGGCCCGCGGCGCCCCAGCCGGCCCCACCACCAGCCCAGCAGGGCCAGCACCGGCAGCTGGCTGAGGGGGCCGGGATGGAGGCCATCCAGCAGGAGCCCCAGCACCACCCCCAGCAGGGCGCCGGAGAGGGGGCCATCCGCCAGCGCCCAGGGCAGCAGCCAGATCACGGCCCAGCTGGGCGGCACCCCCGCCAGCTGCACAGGGCCCGGAGCGGCGAGCACCAGCAGGGGAACCACCAGCACGGTGGCGAGGGTCCAGCGCTGGCGGGCCAGGCCGCTCACGGGGCCGTCACCCGCACCTGAACCCAGTCGATCGCCTCCGCCGGGGCACTCAGCTGCACCACCGCCTCGGGGGCCGGCACCGCCTGCTCATTGACGCTCTGCACCACACCGACGGTGAGATTCGGCGGCAGCAGGGTGCTGGCGGGGGAGGTGGTGACCACATCGCCGGGCCGCACACCCACATCCTGCTGGATGAAGCGCAGCAGGGGCCGATCCGTGCCCTGACCCACGAGCATGCCGTGGTGCCGCACCCGGCCCACCCACACGCCCACGCGGCTGGAGGAGTCGGTGAGCAGGGTGACGGTGGCGGTGGAGGGGGTGACGCTGGCCACCCGGCCCAGCAGCCCCCCCGGGGCGAGCACCGCATCGCCGCTGGCCAGCCCCTGCAGGGAGCCTCGACCGATGACGAGTTGCTGCCACCATCCCCGGGCCTGGCGGGAGATCACCGGTGCACTGAGCAGACCGCCGGAGCCGCCCTGGAGCTCCAGCAGCCCCCTCAGCCGGCGGTTGTCCGCCTCCAGCTGCGCCAGGCGGGTCTGCTGATCCACCTGCTGGGCGGCGCGCAGCCATTCCGACTGGGCAGTGCCAGGCCAGAAGGGACGGCTGAGCAGGGCATAGGCATCGCTGAGGAAGGCCCCCTTGCTGAGCCGCACCCCCGCCAGGGCCAGGAGCACCAGCAGCCAGGGCCAGGCTGCGGTGATCAGACGCAGCGGCGGGAGGCGCAGCCTGCGGCCCGGCGACTGCATCGGGATCAGGCGAGCTGACGCACGAAGTCGGGAGTGTCGAGCACGCGTTCAAGCCGCTTGTAGTCCTCCAGCACCATGCCGCAGCCCTGAACCACGCACAGCAGCGGCTCTTCGGCCACGTGGGTGAGGATCCCGGTCTCGTGGCTGATCAGGTCGGAGATGCCGCGCACCTGGGCGCCACCGCCGGCGAGCATGATGCCGCGATCGACGATGTCGGCGGCCAGCTCGGGCGGAGTGCGCTCGAGCGTGCGCTTCACCGCCTCCACGATCACGTTCAGCGGTTCGGCCATCGCCTCGCGGATGTCGCCGGCACGGACATTGATGGTGCGCGGCAGGCCGGAGAGGAGGTGCAGGCCACGCACGTCCATCGAGGTCTCGTCGTGGGTTTCGTCGGGGAAGGCGGAGCCGATGCGGATCTTGATGTCCTCGGCGGTGCGTTCACCCACCACCAGGTTGTGCACCTTCTTGAGGTACACGCCGATGGCGTCGCTGAGCTCATCGCCGGCCACCCGCACCGATTCGCTGAGCACGGTGCCGCCCAGGCTGAGCACCGCCACCTCGGTGGTGCCGCCGCCGATGTCCACGATCATCGTGCCCACCGGCTCGGTGACGGGCAGGCCGGCACCGATGGCGGCCGCCACGGGCTCATCGATCAGGTGCACCTCGCGGGCGCCGGCCAGGCCCGCTTCGCGCACGGCGCGGCGCTCCACACCGGTGACGCCGCTGGGGATGCCGATCACCAGCCGCGGCGCCACGATGCCGCGCCCCTCGTTGCCCTTCTGGATGAAGGTCTTGATCATCTGCTCGGCGGCGTCGAAATCGGCGATCACGCCATCGCGCAGGGGCCGCACGGCCCGGATGTTGCCGGGGGTGCGGCCGAGCATCATCTTGGCCTCATTGCCCACGGCCAGGGGCACGCCCTTCTCCAGATCGAGGGCCACCACCGAGGGCTCCTGCAGCACGATGCCCTTGCCGGACACGTACATCAGGGTGTTGGCCGTTCCCAGGTCGATGCCGATGTCGCGGGAGAACTGAAAGCGACGGAAAAACACGTGGCGGAACCCGGCCGGCAAGCGCCGAATCATAGGTGGGTGTTACGGCCCCACCCCAGCGGTGGCACTGGGAGAACAGTGGCGCCGGAGGCCCGATTCCGGCTCCGGGTGCCGCATCATTGATCCCTACGAACGAGGACACACGCCATGGGCGTCAACTCCATCA
>JBFLKL010000091.1:0-9425 GCA_040883175.1 Synechococcaceae cyanobacterium
GCAGCACATCACCACCGCGGCCGCCATCCCCTCCGGCCGGACCACCTGCCGGGACGTACTTCTCACGGCGGAAGGCCACGATGCCGTCGCCGCCGCGGCCGGCCTTGACGGCGATGCGGGCCTGGTCGATGAATTGCATTGACCCAAACCTAAGATCGCGCCTCAGCGGTTGTCTGGGAACACAAGTTGGCCGAGGTTCGTTTCCAGCAGGTGAGCAAGGCCTACCCCCCCCGACGGGGGAATGAACCCGTGCAGGTGCTGCGCGACCTGAACCTGCACATCCCCGACGGCGAGTTCCTCGTGCTGGTGGGACCCTCCGGCTGCGGCAAGAGCACCCTGCTGCGGCTGCTGGCCGGCCTGGAGCAGCCCAGCGGCGGGGAGATCGTGGTGGGGGACCGACCGGTGACCGGGCTGCGACCGGCCCAGCGGGACGTGGCCATGGTGTTCCAGAGCTACGCCCTCTACCCGCACCTCTCGGTGGCGGGCAACATCGGCTTCGGACTGCGGCGCAGCCGGCCGCGCACGGCGCTTCAGCGCCTGCAGGACAGCCTGCACCAGGCGACCTGCCGACTCCCGGCTCCGCTGCGGGTGCCGTCGGCCCGCGAGGAGCGCATCGAGCGCCGCATCGCCGAGGTGGCCGCCACCCTGGAGCTGGAACCGCTGCTGCAGCGGCTGCCCAAGGAGCTCTCCGGGGGCCAGAAGCAGCGGGTGGCCCTGGGCCGGGCGATCGCCCGCCAGCCGGCGGTGTTCCTGATGGATGAACCGCTCAGCAACCTCGACGCCAAGCTGCGGGCCGGCACCCGGGCCCAGATCGTGGACCTGCAGCGACGCCTTGGCACCACCACGCTCTACGTGACCCACGACCAGGTGGAGGCGATGACGATGGGGCATCGCATCGCCGTGCTCAATGCCGGCCGCCTCCAGCAGCTGGGCACGCCGATGCAGCTCTACCGCTGGCCCGCCAACCTGTTCGTCGCCCAGTTCATCGGCAGTCCGCCCATGAACCTGCTGCCGGTCGAGGTGATCGGTCCCGCCCATCTGCAGCTGGGGAGCCGCCGGATGCCCCTGGAGGGGCCGATGGCGGAGGCCCTGGCCGGCCGCATCGGTCACCGGCTCACCGGCGGCCTGCGGCCCGAGCATCTGCGGCTGGCGCCGGCCACCAACCGCAACCTGCGCGCCACGGTGAGCCACAGCGAGGCCCTCGGCAACGAGCAGCTGGTCACCTGCCAGCTGGAGGACGGCGACCATCTGGTGCAGCTGCGGGTGGCCCCTGACGAGCAGCTGGCGGCGGGTGGCACGATCCATCTGGAGGTGGATCCCGGCAGCTGGCGGCTGTTCGACGCCGGTGGCGAGGCCCTGCCGCTGCCGCGCACCCCGGGGCGGGAACCCCTTCTGCCCGAGCTCTGAACCCAGCGAGCGTGGCCTCAGTGGGGGTACACCACACTGCAGCCGGCTCCACCATCCGTCCGTTCGGCGTCAGTCACCCGCTCGACATAGGGAAGGGTGTCGAGCCAGGCGCGCAGCCCGCGCTTGAGCCGGCCGGTGCCGATGCCATGGATCACCCAGACCGGCCCGGTGGCCGCCCGCAGCTTCTCTTCCACCGCCGCTTCCGCCTCGTGCACCCTCAGGCCGCGCACATCCACGGTGTTGCCGGCGGTGCGCACGTCCGGCCCGGGGGCGGCCAGGCCCCGGCGCCCCTTCACCTGCACGTTCACCTCCGGGGGCGTGGGCTTCTCGCCCTGCAAACCCTCGATACCCTCCAGGGGAACGGTGAGGCGCAGCACACCGCAGCGCACCGTGAGCTCGCGGCCGTCATCGGCCAGGGCCAGCACCTCGGCGGCCTTGCCCAGGGAGAGCACCCGCACCCGGCCACCCACCACCGGCATCCAGCCCGCGTGCTCCCGCCGTTCCGGGCGGGGGCGGTGCTCCTGCTCGAGACGCTTGAGCCGTTGGCCGGCCTGGCGAGCCGTTTCCCCCAGCACCGACGGATCGGTGCGGCGGCCGCCATCGCCCTGGCGCAGCCGGCGGATGATGCGGCGCACCTCGTGCTGGCCCTGACGGATCGAGCGCTCCAGCTGCTGGCGGCGCTGCTCCTGCAGCTCCGCACTCTGCTGCTGCTGCTGCTGCCAGCGGGAGAGCAGCTCTTCATGGAGCAGTTCGGTGCGGGCCAGCAGGGCCGCGGCCTCCTCGGCGGCCTCCTGCTGCCGCTGGCGCTGGTTCTCCAGGCCTGCGATCACCTGATTCACCTCCCCTTCACCGCGGGGCGCGAGCTGGCTGGCCGCCTGCTCCAGCACCGCCGCATCCAGCCCCAGCCGTCGTGCGATGGCCAGGGCATTGCTGCGGCCGGGGATCCCCCACTGCAGGCGGTAGGTGGGGGCCAGGGTCTCCTCGTCGAAGGCCACCGAGGCGTTCTCGAAACGGGGGTCGGTGTATTTCAGGGCCTTCAGTTCCCCGAAGTGGGTGGTGGCCACGGTGAGGCGGGCCCGCTCGGCCAGATGCTGGAGCAGGGCCGTGGCCAGGGCCGCACCCTCGGCCGGATCGGTGCCCGCACCCACCTCATCGAGCAGCACCAGGGCGGCCCCGGGCCTGCCATCGGCAGCGGGGGCGGGGGCGGCCAAAGCCTCGAGGATGCGGGCGATGCGGCGGATGTGACCGCTGAAGGTGGAGAGGTTCTGCTGCAGCGACTGCTCATCGCCGATGTCGGCCAGCACCTGGGCGCACCAGGGCAGCCGCGGCGTGCCGCTGCAGGGCAGGAACAGGCCGGCTCGGGCCATCAGCGCCGCCAGCCCCAGGCTCTTGAGGGTCACGGTCTTGCCGCCGGTGTTGGGGCCGGTGATGGCCACCACCCGCAGCTCCGGCGCCACGCTCACGGTCACCGGCACCACGGCGTGGCCGGCCTCCCGCTTCTGCTGCCAGAGCAGCAGGGGATGGCGCAGATCCCGCAGTTCGAAGGGGGCTTCGGGCCTGTCCGCCAGCTCGGGCCGCACCGCCCCCAGCCAGGCGCCGTAGCGGGCCCGGGCCAGGCCCGCATCGAGGCGCACCAGGGTGGCCTGCAGCACCTCCAGGGCCTCGGCCTGCTCGCCCACCGCGCCGCTGAGCTCGCGCAGCACAGCCTGTTCCAGCTCCCGCTCCTGGCCCTCCAGATCGCGGATGCGGTTGCCGAGTCCCAGCACGGCCTGGGGCTCGACGAACAGGGTCTGCCCCGAGGCGGAACTGTCGTGAACCTGACCGGGCAGCTGAGCCGCCGCTCCGGCCTTCACCGCCAGCACGGGTCGGCCGTTGCGCTCGGCGATCACAGTGTCCTGCAGCAGTGGCGCCCAGCGGCGCAGCAGCTCCTGGAGCCGCTCGCGGCGCTCGGCACGGGCGGCCTGGAGCTGGCGGCGCAGCGCCGCCAGGGGGGCGCTGGCCCGATCAGCCACACGACCGCCCTCCTCCAGGGCGAAGCGCAGCCGCTGCTCCAGCTCCGGCAGGGTGCGCAGCTCCGCCACCAGGGCGCTGGTCGCCGGCCTCAGAGCCGGTTCGTCGATCTGGCGGCGCAAGCGTCGTGCCGCCGCCAGGGTGGCGGCCAGCTCCAGCAGGGCTTCACCGGCGGCCACACCGCCCTTTGCGCACAGGCCCAGGCAGGGTCCGATGTCGGCCACCCCCTGCATACTGAGGCCGCCGTCCACCAGCCCGTCGAGGGCCAGCAGCTCGCTGGTCTCGGCCAGCAGGGTGCGGCTCGCCCCGGGTGAGACGGGCAGGGGGAGGCTGCGGCAGTGGCGTGCACCGGCGGCGGTACCGGCGAAGCTGGCCAGGTGGGCCGCCAGGCGGGGCCACTCGAGCAGATCGAGGGTCTCCTGCGCGATCGTGGCCCCACTCACGGCGCCGGCGGCGGGATCGCAGCCTGCCCAGGACTGTTGCCGGGGATGCCGGATGGGGGCTCGTAGAGCAGTTCGAGCCAGTTGCCCTCCGGGTCCTGCAGATAGCAGCTGGCGGTGCCGTCGCGGTGGTCGTGCACCGGGCCGCAACGGTGGCCTGCGGCCACGAGCTCGGCACGGGCGGCATCCACCTCGGCTCGATCCCCGAAGTGCAGCGCGACGTGCGGACCCGCGGCGGTGTAGTCGGCACTCAGCAGGGCGATGCCGGCACCGTCGCCGGGCCATTGCAGGTAGGCCCAGTCGACCGCATCCCAGGTGAGGCGCAGACCGAGGGCCTGATAGAAGGCCTTGGCCCGGGCGATGTCCTGCACCCGTAGGGCCACATGGCCGAGGCGGTGGGGAACGGGTGCGCGGGGATCACCGGCCATCAGCCCTCCCGCAGCCAGCGGGCCGCGTCGCAGGCGTGGTAAGTGAGGATCAGGTCGGCACCGGCACGCCTGAAGCAGAGCAGGGTCTCCAGCACCACGGCCCGCTCGTCGATCCAGCCCCGTTGGGCCGCAGCCTTCACCATGGCGTATTCGCCGCTGACGTTGTAGGCGGCGATCGGCTGCTCGCTCTGATGACGCAGGCGGTGAATGATGTCCAGGTAGGCCAGGCCGGGCTTGACCATCAGGATGTCGGCGCCCTCACTCTCGTCGAGCTGGGCCTCGAGGATGGCCTCCCGTCCGTTGGCCGGATCCATCTGGTAGGTGCTCTTGTCACCCGGAATGGGCTTGCCGCTGGTGGAGCGCGGCGCCGAATCGAGGGCCTCGCGGAAGGGCCCGTAGTAGGCGCTGGCGTATTTGGCGGTGTAGCTGATGATGCCCACGTGCTCGAAGCCCTCCTCATCGAGCGCTTCGCGGATCGCACCCACGCGGCCGTCCATCATGTCGCTGGGGCCGATCAGGTCGGCGCCGGCGCGGGCCTGCACCACGGCCTGCTTGCACAGGATCGCCACCGTCTCGTCGTTGAGCACCACGCCCTCCGGGCTGACGATGCCGTCGTGGCCGTCGCAGGAGTAGGGATCCAACGCCACATCGGTCATGATCGCCATCGCCGGGTGGACCTCCTTGATCCGACGGATCGCCCGCGGGATCAGACCGTGCTCGTTGAAGCACTCGGCGCCGTCTTCGGTCTTGAGGCCGTCGGCCACCTTGGGGAACAGCACCACGCAGCGGATTCCCAGGTTCCAGGCCCGGCCCACTTCCTCCACCAGGCCCTCCAGGCTCCAGCGCTGACAGCCGGGCATGGCGGCGATCGGTTCGTTGCTGGCCCCCTCGTGCACGAACAGGGGGTAGATGAAGTCGGCGGGGCTGAGCCGATGCTCCCGCACCATCGCCCGCAGGGCCGGGGTGCGGCGCAGCCGGCGGGGGCGGTAGGAGAGCTCCATGCAGGGGTTGAGAGGGGCCTGGATCCTACGGAGACAGCCGGCGGCACCTAGAGCTGAGCCAGCTGCACCCAGCCGGCCCGGGGGTCGGCACTGCGGGCGGCCCGCAGCTGCTCGAGCAGCGTGCGTTCACGCTCCGTGAGGGGATCGGGAAGTCTGAGCACGGGGGTGAGCAGCAGGTCGCCGCGCCCCCCCTTGAGCGGCCAGCCCTTGCCCTTGAGCCGCAGGCTGCGGCCAGGTGTGAGCCCGGGGGGCACCTGCACGGAGGCCTCGCCATCGGGGGTCGCCACCCGCACCTGACCACCCAGGGCCAGTTCGTCGAGGCTGAGGGGCAACTCGCCGCGCAGCTGGTCGCCGTCGAGCTTCCACACCGGGTGCTCCTGGAGCTGGATGGTGAGGTAGAGATCGCCGCGGCGGCCGGTGCCGGGCTGCAGGTTGCCCTTGCCCTTGAGCCGCAGCCGGCTGCCGGGCTTGACGCCGGCGGGGATGCGCACCGCCACCCGCTCCTCGTTCACCGCCAGGGTGCGTTCACAGCCGCGGAAGGCCTCCCCCAGGCTGAGGCGGATGCTGGCCTCGGCATCGAGGTTGGGGCCGGCCGCGCGGGCGCCGCCGGCGAAGCCACCACCGAAGCCGCTGGACCCGAAGCCGCCACCGGGGAAGCCGGTACCGAAACCGAAACCGCCGCTCCCACCCGGCTGGGCCCCGCCGAAGCGGCCGAGGAGGTCGTTGATGAACTCGTCGAAGTTGCCGTAGCGGCCGAAGTCCACGTCCATGCCGCCCGCGCCGCCGGCACCGGCCTGGCTCCAGTACTGGCCGAACTGCTCGTAGCGGCGGCGCTTGTCGGGATCTGAGAGCACTTCATAGGCCTCACTGATCTCCTTGAACCGGGCCTCGGCCGCCTGGTCACCGGGATTCACATCCGGGTGAAACTGGCGCGCCAGCTTGCGGAAAGCGCGCTTGATGGTGTCAGCGTCAGCTCCCCGGTCCACGCCCAGCACCTTGAAGTAGTCGCGGTAGCCGTTGGCGTTCATCGCAGGGGCGTCGCTGGCGAGGGTTTTCAGAAAACCAGTCTCTCAGCTTCGCTGCCGCGCCGCGGCCCGGTGCTGGACCCGCCTGGCTGGCGGAGGGTGGGCCGGCCTCGTAGCGTTGGGGTTCCCGGTGATCAGACCATGGCCCGATCAGGCTGGCGCCCCACCCTGGCGCTCGTCCCCCTCAGCCTGGGCCTGATGGCCCTGGTGGCCTGCGCCGGAGCCGGTGCGGGCGACAGGAGCCAGGGACAGGACACCGGCACCGGGCCGACGGCTGACGTCGGCCGGGAAGGCTCCACCTCGCCGCGACTGGGGGAAGCGCTGAGCGAGTCGAATGCCGAGCAGGAAGCCCTCAGCGCCCATCTGCGCGCCCGGGGCGCCGTGTTCTACGGGGCCTGGTGGTGTCCGGCCTGCTTCCAGCAGAAGAACCTGTTCGGCAAGCAGGCCGGCAACAGCCTCCCCTACGTGGAGTGCGACGAGAACGACGCCGGCCGCCAGCGCTGCCAGGCGGCCCAGATCCGCGCCTTCCCCACCTGGGAGATGGAGGGCAAGCCCCGGCTGGAGGGGGTGCAGAGCCTCGAGGAGCTGAAGGACTGGAGCGGCTTCAAGGCCGGAGCAGCCACGGCGGTCCAGCCCTGAGCGTCGATCCGGCGCCCTGGCACGGACCCGGGGCAGATTGGGATCAACCGTTCCGCCAACGCCGGCGATGTCTGTGACTCTCATACGAGGCTGCCTGCTGGGCGCAGTCCTTGCCGTGGCCACGCTCAGCTCCGGTACCGCCCTGGCGCAGACCCTGCTGGACGTGATGGGAGCAGGCGCCATCCAGAACAGCCTGCAAAGCCTGCCGGCCGGCGGTGCCAGCGGCGTGATCGAACGCAGCCGCTCGACGGTGGATCAGTCCGCCCAGGCAGAGCAGCAACGCCTGGATCTCCTCCAGCAGGCAGGCGGTAGCGGCGGCGCCCTGACAGCGCCGGCCGCCCTGATGGCGCCGCTGATGGACATGTTCCGGGCCATGGGCTTTTCCGGCCCAGCAGGCAGCGCCGCCAATCCCGCTCGTGTCCCCGCCCAGGTGAACGGCCAGCTCGTGCCGTACTGCTCCCACGGAGGCCTCTGCCATGGGGCCCTGCTGCGGGCCATCGGTTCCCGCTGAGGCATCACCGGCCCCAGACATGTGAAAGGGGCCCTTCCAGGCCCCATGGGTCATTTGGGTGATAAGGCTGACCTCACCCCATCTCCCTTAGAGATGTCAGGCAGCCACAGGGGCAGGCTGACGGGAGAAACGAACGATGTTGTTCGCTGTTACGGGTTTGCTCTCACCGAGCAGGCTTCAGTCACTCTCCTCATGCCCCGTCGAAACCATTGCAGCCCCGTGATGTGCACCCGGAGAGACCGGGGGCCGGGGGAATGGAGCTGAGCGGAATCGAACCGCTGTCCGAAACACTGGTGTGAGCCACCTAGTCCGGCCGAAACCGGACCTGTTCATTGTGACAGCAAGCGACGTGGCAGTCAGAGGTGGGCATCACCGAACCGATGCGCAGCAGCGATCCCATGGGCAAGCCGATCCATTGAAACGACTCCCATGACCGAACCGATCCACGGGGTGGCGGTGGTGCCCCCGGGCCTGGAGCAGCCGGCGGCGGCTGAACTGGCGGCGCTGGGCTGCCGGGAGGTGCAGCCAGGCCGCCGGGCCGTGCGCTTCCGCACCGATCTGCCCGGCTACGTCCGCCTGCACCTGCGGGCCCGCCTGCCGTTCCGGCTGCTGCGCACGCTGGCTCACTTCCCCTGCCGCAGCCGCCAGGAGCTGCATGCCGGTGTCCAGGCCGCGGTCGGGAACCTCCCGGGCTGGGAGGTGTGGCTGGCGCCGGAGGCCAGCCTGCGGGTGGATGCCAGCGGGTCGGCCCCGGGCCTCGCCCACAGCCACTACAGCGCCCTGGAGGTGAAGAACGCCCTGGTGGACCTGCAGCGCCAGCATTTCGGCAGGCGCTCCTCGGTGGACCTGGACGACCCCGATCGCTCCTTTCACCTGCATCTGGGAGGCGGCGAGGCGGTGCTCAGCCTCGATGGCAGCGGCGCCAGCCTGCACCGCCGCGGCTACCGGGCGGCCATGGGCCTGGCGCCCCTCAAGGAAAACCTGGCCGCCGGCCTGATCGCCCTCACCGGCTGGGATGGCTCCGTGCCTCTGGCCGATCCCCTCTGCGGCTCCGGCACCCTGCTGATCGAGGCCGCCTGCATGGCCCTGGGCCGGGCGCCGGGACTGGGCCGGCGCTTCGCCCTGGAGCGCTGGCCCGATGTCGATGCCGCCCTCTGGCAGCGGGAGCTGGAGGCGGCCCGGCACCTGGCCCGCGACCGGCTCGCCGATGGCCGTCCCCTGGCCCCGCTGGTGGGCCTGGAACGGAACCCCGAGGTGCTGGCCCAGGCCCGCTGCAACGCCACCGCCGCCGGGGTGGCGCCCTGGATCGATCTCCAGGCCGGTGACTGCCGCGACTTCCAGCCGCCCCCGGCCCCCGGCGTGCTGGTGTGCAATCCCCCGTACGGCGCGCGCCTCGGCGAACCGGACGAGCTGGAAATGCTCTATGCCGATCTGGCGGCGATGGTGAAGGAGCGCTGCTCCGGCTGGACGCTCTGGCTCCTGAGCGGCAATCCGGAGCTCACCGGCGCCCTGCGCCTGAAGGCCAGCCGCCGCATCCCCGTCAGCAACGGCGGCATCGACTGCCGCTGGCTGCGCTACGAGATCCGCTGACCGTCAGCGGCCCAGCAGGGCGCGGGTGGTCTTGGTGATGCCGGCGGTGGTCTGGGGCAGGTAGGGGCCCTTGGTGAGCTGTCCACCGATGCGCAGGAACAGGCCCGCCAGCGCCAGGTTGAGGGCCGCGAGGGCCAGGGCGCTCTGGATCCAGCTCCAGCCCAGCCCCTCGGGCAGCCAGAGAAGCAGGGCCATCTCGGCGGCGATCAGGGCCAGCAGCAGCAGCACCAGCCCGCCGCTGAGCAGCAGAGCGCCGCTGATCAGCCGGCGCTTCTCCCGGTCGGCCTCCTGCAGGGCGATGCGCACGTGCAGATCCATCACCGAGGTCATCAGTGCGCCCACCCGGTTGAAGGCCACCCGGCCGGCGCCGGCCC
>JBFLKL010000092.1:0-6455 GCA_040883175.1 Synechococcaceae cyanobacterium
CTGATCCAGCAGGGCCGGATCCAGGTCCAGCCGTCGCAGGACGGCGGTGCAGGCCTCGCTCTCCAGCGGCAGCACCAGGTTGAGCAGGGCCCGCGGCCAGCCCCACTGGCCCAGCCGCCCGGCATTGAGGTTCTGCTGCACGCTCAGCTCCTCGATCAGGCGCAGGTCCTGCCAGAGGGTGCCGATGCGGCGCTGCTGGCGGCGCCGGGCCCGTGGTGCGCGCGCCCGCTCCCGGCCCTGCCAGCGCAGTGCCCCCCGATCCGGGGCGATCAGGCCGTTGGCCACCGCCAGCAGGGTGCTCTTGCCGGCGCCGCTCGGCCCCACCAGTGCCACCCGCTCCCCCGCCCGCAGCCGCAGCGACACCCCCTCCAGCCGGGGCTCGCTCCGGCCGCGCACGTGGATGTCCTCCAGCTCCAGCAGGCAGGCCGGGGCCATCAGCGGATCTTGCCGATCTCGCGCCCCACAGCCTCGATGGCCGCGTACTGGTCATTGCTCGACGGCACGAAGGTTCCGGCCCCGAACAGCTCCAGGATCTGCGCCTGGCGGGGGTCGTCCGGGCTGAGGCTGGTGAAGGCCTGCTCCAGCCGCTCGGTGAAGCCCTGCCCGTAGTCCTCGTCCAGGTCGGGCTGCACCACCCAGGTGTAGTTGGCGTAGCCCGGTGTGCGCCAGATCGCCACCACCTGCCCGGTGTCCACCTTGCCCTCCTTGATGCGGCTCAGCCACACCTCCTCGTTCACCACGCCCGCGTCGTAGGTGCCGCTCTGCACCAGGGCGATGAGGGCGTCGTGGCTGCCGCTGAAGCCGGGGTTGCCGCCGGCGAAATCGCTCAGCTGCACGCCGGCCTGGTTGAGGTAGTGCTGGGGCATCAGCCGGCCGGAGGTGGAACTCTCCGAGCCGAAGGTGAAGCGCTTGCCCCTGAGCTGCCGCAGACCGCTCTGATCCTCGAACGGCTTCAGGCCGCTGCGGGCGTTGGCGATGAACACGCTGTGGAAGGAGCGGTCGATGTCGCGCTGGGCCAGGGCGCGGGCGCCGGGCTTCTGCAGCCAGGCCTGCACGCCGGTGAGGCCGCCGAACCACACCAGGTCGAGGTCGCCGGTGCGGAAGGCGCTCACGGCGGCGGTGTAGTCGGTGACGGGCACGAAGCGCACCGGCACCTGCAGCTGTTCGCTCAGCTCATCGGCCACCAGGCCGTAGAGGCGGTTGAGCTTCTCGGGGTTCTGGTCGGGGATGGCACCGATCCGCAGCACCCGCTTCTCGTTCGGACGGGAGGCTTCGCTGGTGGCGCCATCAGCACCGGTGTTGGTGTCGGTGCGGGGGGTACAGGCCGTTGGCAGCAGGCCGATCAGCAGCAGGCCGGCGAGCGCAACGGCCCAGCGTTCTCGGGTGGTCAAGGCTCGAAGCGGAAACGACGACCCGATGCTGCCGCACACCCGGTGGCTAGAGGGCGCTGAGGAAGTGCCGCAGCCGCTCCAGGCCGTCCTCGATGGTGGCCGGTGAGGCGGCGCAGGAGAGGCGGATGCAGCGGTCGTCGCCGAAGGCCGCCCCCGGCACCACCGCCAGCCCCACCTCATCCAGCAGCCGGTTGCTCAGCTGCATCGAGTCGAGCCCGAACCGGCTCAGGTCGGGGAAGGCGTAGAAGGCACCCTCCGGGGGCTGCAGCGTGATGCCGGGGATGCTGCGCAGGCCGTCGCTGAGCAGGGCGCGCCGCCGGTTGAACTCGGCCGCCATCGCCTGCACGCAGTCGCGCGAGCCGTTCACCGCCGCCAGGGCGCCGTACTGGGCGAAGGTGCACACGTTGCTGGTGGTCTGGCTCTGCAGGGCGGCCGCCGCCTGCACCACCGGTTCGGGGCCCACCAGCCAGCCGATGCGCCAGCCGGTCATCGCCCAGCCCTTGGCGCAGCCGTTGACGATGAACACCCGATCGGTCAGGTCCGGAGCCAGGCCGGCCAGGCTCACGTGGTCGTGCCCGGCACCGACGAGGAACTCGTAGATCTCGTCGCAGACCACCGCCACCTGGGGATGGCGGCGCAGCACCGCCGCGATCGCCTCCAGCTCGCGGCGGTTGAGCACGGTGCCGGTGGGGTTGCCGGGGCTGTTCAGCACCAGCAGCCGGCTGGCGGGGGTGATCGCCGCCTCAAGCTGCTCGGCCGTGAGCCGGAATCCCTGTTCGGCGCTGCTGGAGAGCTCCACCACCCGGGCCCCGGCCAGTCGGGCGATCTCCGGGTAGCTGAGCCAGTAGGGCGAAGGCAGCAGCAGCTCGTCACCGCTCTGCAGCAGCACCTGGAAGAGGTTGTAGAGCGCCTGCTTGCCGCCGTTGGTCACCAGCACCTCCGCGGCGGTGGTGGGGCGCCCGTTCTCGCGGCCGGTCTTGGCGGCGATCGCCTCCCGCAGGGCCGGTTCGCCGGCGGCGGGACCGTAGCGGGTGTGGCCGGTGGCGAGGGCGTCGGCGGCGGCCCGGCGGATGAACTCCGGCGTCTCGAAATCGGGCTCGCCGGCGCTGAGGCTGCAGATGTCGCGGCCGTCGGCCTTGAGCTGCTTGGCCCTGGCGGCGATCGCCAGGGTGAGGGAGGGTTGCAGGGCTCTGGCCCGTTCGCTCAGCCGCTCGGCCGGGCTGATGCTGAGCGCCGGCCTGGCAGCGGGCATCGCGGTGACGGGGATCCCGGAAGTCGGCATCGGCGGCGGTGCCGGCGTCGGGGCTGCACGGCTTGGGCGTTATCGCCATCCTGCCGCACGTCTCGGCCGCTTTCACGGGGTCTCCGCCGGTGCGATTCACACTTCGTACGGCGTCCGTTCCGACTGCAGGTCGCACGGCCCGGACCAGCGCCATCGGTCGCGCCAGGATGGCGGCCATGGAAGCCGCTCCCCAAGGCCGGCAGCCCCACCTGCGGCAGACCAGCCTGTTCTCAGCCCCCGCCCCAGCCCCCGCCGCCCCAGCTGAGGCCGGCCTCGAGCGGTTGCAGCGGTCCTGCCTGGAGTGCCGCCGCTGCGGCCTGGCCGCCGGCCGCCAGCACGTGGTGGTGAGCCGCGGCAATCCCGCCGCCCGGCTGATGGTGATCGGCGAGGGCCCTGGCGCCCAGGAAGATGCCACCGGCCAGCCGTTCGTGGGCCGGGCCGGCCAGCTGCTCGATCAGATGCTCGCCAGCGTGGCGATCGATTCCAACCGCGAGGCCTACATCTGCAATGTGGTGAAGTGCCGCCCGCCCGGCAACCGCAAGCCCACCCCGCTGGAGATCGCCGCCTGCCGGCCCTGGCTGGAGCAGCAGATCCGCCTGGTGAATCCCGCCGTGATCCTCCTGGCGGGCGCCTCCGCCCTGGAGGGCGTGCTGGGCGTCAGGGGCGGCATCACCCGCCTGCGCGGCCAGTGGCACCAGGGGGAGCGGGAGCCGCTGGCGGGCCGTTGGCTGATGCCGATCCTGCATCCCGCCTATCTCCTGCGCAATCCCTCCCGGGAGCAGGGCAGTCCCAAGTGGCTCACCTGGCAGGACCTCCAGGACGTGCGCCGCCGCCTCAATCAGCTCGAATCCGCCAGCTGATGCCCCTCCTGTGACAGCCTTGGCGCCATCGTTCCCGGCCCCACCCGCCATGACCGGCACCGCCTCGATCGGAACCCTGGTCAGTCCCGAGCGTTCCGGCCCCGGCCCCGCGGCTGCCATCCCCGGGTTCGACCCCGGCAACCCCCGCTACGACACCCTCATCCGCCGCCGCCCCACCCGCAGCGTGCGCGTCGGTGATGTCTGGGTCGGCAGCCAGCACCCGGTGGTGGTGCAGTCGATGATCAACGAGGACACCCTCGACATCGAGGGGGCCACCGCCGGCATCCGCCGCCTGCACGAGGCCGGCTGCGAGATCGTGCGGCTCACGGTGCCGAGCCTGGGCCATGCCCGGGCGGTGGGTGAGATCCGCAAGCGCCTGGAGGCCACCTACCGGCCGGTGCCCCTGGTGGCCGATGTGCACCACAACGGCATGAAGATCGCCCTGGAGGTGGTGCAGCACGTCGACAAGGTGCGCATCAACCCGGGCCTGTTCGTGTTCGACAAGCCGGATCCCAACCGCACCGAATTCAGCGACGCCGAGATCGCCGCCATCGGCGAGCGCATCACCGCCACCTTCGAGCCTCTGGTGCGGGCGCTCAAGGAGCAGGACAAGGCCCTGCGCATCGGCGTGAACCACGGCTCCCTGGCCGAGCGGATGCTGTTCCGCTATGGCGACACGCCCCTGGGCATGGTCGAGAGCGCCATGGAATTCATCCACATCTGCGATCGCCTCGACTTCCACAACATCGTGGTGTCGATGAAAGCCTCGCGGGCGCCGGTGATGATGGCTGCCTACCGGATGATGGCGGACCGCATGGACGCCGAGGGGTTCCCTTACCCCCTGCATCTGGGCGTGACCGAGGCCGGCGACGGCGACTACGGCCGGATCAAGAGCACCGCCGGCATCGCCCCGCTGCTGGCCGAGGGCATCGGCGACACGATCCGCGTCTCCCTCACCGAGGCGCCCGAGAAGGAGATCCCGGTCTGCTACTCGATCCTGCAGGCCCTCGGGCTGCGCAAGACGATGGTGGAGTACGTGGCCTGCCCCAGCTGTGGCCGCACCCTGTTCAACCTCGAGGAGGTGCTGCACAGGGTGCGCGCCGCCACCGATCACCTCACCGGCCTGGACATCGCGGTGATGGGCTGCATCGTCAATGGACCCGGTGAGATGGCCGACGCCGACTACGGCTACGTGGGCAAGACCCCCGGCACCATCTCGCTCTACCGCGGTCGTGAGGAGATCCGGCGGGTGCCGGAGGCCGAGGGGGTGGAGGCCCTGATCGCCCTGATCAAGGAGGACGGCCGCTGGGTCGACCCCTGATTCCCCCGCTCCGGAGCGCTAACTTGAAACCGGCGTCGCGGGTCACGAGAGGGTTCACAGGGATGGGCAGCATGCGCAGGGGCCTCGTGGTTCTGGTGGGCCTCGGCGCCTGTGCCGCCACGGCCGTGATGGCCAAGGAGGTTGTCAGCTCCTCCTCCTCGGACAACCCCCGCATCCTTGACAGCCCCAAGGAGGTGATCGATCAGACCTGGCAGATCGTCTTCCGCGACTTCCTCGACATCAACGGCCAGTACACCGCCGAACAGTGGCGCGAGCTGCGCCGTGAGGTGCTCGCCCGCAGCTATGCCACACCCAAGGACGCCCACGAGGCGATCCGGGGCATGCTCGCCACCCTTGACGATCCCTACACCCGCTTCCTGGATCCGCGGGAGTTCAAGGAGATGCAGATCGACACGTCCGGAGAACTCTCCGGAGTGGGCATCCAGCTGAGCCTCGACAAGGACACCAAGGAGCTGGTGGTGGTGGCCCCGATCAAGGGCTCGCCCGCCTCCCGGGCCGGCGTGCTGCCCAAGGACGTGATCACCGCCATCGACGGCCAGTCCACCAAGGGCATGAGCACCGAGGACGCGGTGAAGCTGATCCGCGGCCAGGCCGGCACCACGGTGACCCTCACCCTGCGGCGCAACAACCAGAGCCTGGAGGTGCCCCTCACCCGCGACCGCATCGAATTGCATGCGGTGGACCACCAGATCAATGTCACCCCGGATGGCACCCGGGTGGGCTACATCCGCCTCAAGCAGTTCAACGCCAACGCCACCAAGGACATGCGTGCGGCGCTGCGGGAACTGGAGAAGGAGGATGTGGCGGGCTATGTGCTCGATCTGCGCAGCAATCCCGGCGGCCTGCTGATGGCCAGCGTGGAGATCGCCCGTCAGCTGCTCGATGAGGGCACGATCGTGTCCACCCAGACCCGCCGGGGCATCGTCGACGTGCAGCGGGCCAACGGCCGCGCCCTCACGGACAGGCCCCTGGTGGTGCTCGTGAACGAGGGATCGGCCAGTGCCAGCGAGATCCTCTCCGGCGCCCTGCAGGACAACAACCGTGCCGTGCTGGTGGGACAGAAGACCTTCGGCAAGGGCCTCGTGCAGTCGGTACGCAGCCTCTCCGATGGCAGCGGCATGACCGTGACCATCGCCCGCTACCTCACTCCCAGCGGCCGCGACATCAACAAGCACGGGATCGAGCCCAACGTGCTGGTGAAGATGAGCGAGAAGGAGGCCCAGCGCCTCCAGCTCGAGGACATCGGCACCCGCCGCGACAGCCAGTACCGGGTGGCCGAGAACACGCTGGTGGAGAAGCTGCAGAGCACGGACCGCGCCAGCCGTCGTTACAGGCCCGGCAGCGCCAACCTGCCCTCGGCCCTCCCCACCGCCGAAGCCAACTCCCCCGCAGCGCGCTGAACCCATCGCGCAACCCACAGATACCCCGGAGACATCCCCAGCTGAGGCCCGCGCTCAGGACGGATCTCTCTGGACGCTGAAGCCCTGGTGGTGCCAGCCCTGGAGCATCGTGCTCACCGGTCTGAGCGGGATCGGTGCCAGCTGGCTGGTGCTGCACCGCTGGTGGATCACCGCACCGGC
>JBFLKL010000093.1:0-8186 GCA_040883175.1 Synechococcaceae cyanobacterium
CCGCAAGACCAAGTCGCCGGCGCTGCGTGCCTGTCCCGAACGCCGTGGCGTTTGCACCCGCGTGTACACCTCCACGCCGAAGAAGCCCAATTCGGCCCTGCGCAAGGTGGCCCGTGTACGGCTGACCTCCGGGTTCGAGGTCACCGCCTACATCCCCGGCATCGGCCACAACCTCCAGGAGCACTCGGTGGTGCTCATCCGTGGCGGTCGGGTGAAGGATCTGCCCGGTGTCCGCTACCACATCATCCGCGGCACCCTCGATACGGCCGGAGTGAAGGACCGGCGCCAGGCCCGATCCAAGTACGGCGCCAAGACTCCGAAAGACTGAGATAACCGGCCAGCGGACCTGGCCCCATCGACTCCACGTCACCGACGCAGCACCGTCACGGCATGGCCGTCACCGTATCGTCGGCCCCCTCAACTCCAGCTTTTTCACCCTGCCCCCATGTCCCGCCGCAACGCCGCCGAGAAGCGTCCGGTTCTGCCAGACCCCCAGTTCAACAGCCGCCTGGCCTCGATGATGGTGGCGCGCCTGATGAAGCACGGCAAGAAGTCCACCGCGCAGCGGATCCTCTCCGATGCCTTCAGCCTGATCAACGAGCGCACGGGCACCGATCCCCTGGAGCTGTTCGAGACGGCCGTGCGCAACGCCACCCCCCTTGTCGAGGTGCGGGCCCGGCGGGTGGGGGGTGCCACCTATCAGGTGCCCATGGAAGTGCGCCAGGAGCGCGGCACCGCCATGGCTCTGCGCTGGCTGGTGAACTTCTCGCGCGCCCGCAACGGCCGCAGCATGTCCCAGAAGCTCGCCGGCGAGCTGATGGATGCCGCAAACGAGGCCGGCAGCGCTGTTCGCAAGCGCGAGGAAACCCACAAGATGGCCGAGGCCAACAAGGCCTTTGCCCACTATCGCTACTGAGTTCAGGCTCAGCTCGCCCCAGGGGGCTGATCACTAGAGTGATCCTCTCCCTTCTGTAGACCCTTCGGAGATCACACCCGTGGCCCGCGCCTTTCCACTGGAACGCGTCAGAAATATCGGCATCGCCGCCCATATTGACGCGGGCAAAACCACCACCACCGAGCGCATTCTCTTCTATTCAGGCGTCGTCCACAAGATGGGCGAAGTCCACGATGGAGCCGCCGTCACCGATTGGATGGCCCAGGAGCGCGAGCGGGGCATCACCATCACCGCCGCGGCCATTTCCACCAGCTGGAAGGATCACCGCATCAACATCATCGACACCCCTGGCCACGTCGATTTCACAATCGAGGTGGAGCGCTCGATGCGGGTGCTCGACGGTGTGATCGCCGTCTTCTGTGCCGTCGGCGGCGTGCAGCCCCAGTCGGAAACGGTGTGGCGTCAGGCCGACCGCTACCGGGTGCCGCGCATGGTGTTCGTCAACAAGATGGACCGAACCGGCGCCGATTTCCTCAAGGTGTACGGCCAGATCAAGGATCGCCTCAAGGCCAACGCCGCCCCGATCCAGCTTCCGATCGGCGCTGAGGGCGATCTCAGCGGCATCGTCGACCTGGTGAAGAACCGCGCCTACATCTACAGGGACGACCTCGGCAAGGACATCGAGGAAGCCGACGTCCCTGCTGACATGGCTGACCTGGTGGCCGAGTGGCGCAACAAGCTGATGGAGTCGGTGGCCGAAACCGACGAGGAGCTGGTGGAGGCGTTCCTGGAGAACGGCGAGCTCACCGAGGAGCAGCTGCACAAGGGCATCCGTGAAGGTGTGCTGCGCCATGGTCTGGTGCCGATGCTCTGCGGGTCGGCCTTCAAGAACAAGGGGGTTCAGCTGCTGCTGGACGCCGTGGTCGACTACCTGCCCGCCCCCGTCGATGTGCCCCCGATCCAGGGTCTGCTCCCCGATGGCACGGAAGCCCTGCGTCCCTCCGACGACAGCGCCCCGTTCAGCGCCCTGGCCTTCAAGGTGATGGCCGATCCCTTCGGCAAACTCACCTTCGTGCGCATCTACTCGGGTGTGCTGCAGAAGGGCAGCTACGTGCTCAACGCCACCAAGGACAAGAAGGAACGGATTTCCCGCCTGATCGTGCTCAAGGCCGATGAGCGCGAGGAGGTGGATGAGCTGCGCGCCGGCGACCTCGGCGCCGTGCTCGGTCTGAAGGACACCACCACCGGGGACACGCTCTGCACAGACAGCGACCCCATCGTCCTGGAATCGCTCTACATCCCCGAACCGGTGATCTCGGTGGCCGTGGAACCGAAAACCAAGGGCGACATGGAGAAGCTCTCCAAGGCCCTTCAATCGCTCTCCGAAGAAGACCCCACCTTCCGGGTCTCCACCGATCCGGAAACCAACCAGACAGTGATCGCCGGCATGGGTGAACTCCACCTGGAAATCCTGGTGGACCGCATGCTTCGCGAATTCAAGGTGGAAGCCAACATCGGTGCTCCTCAGGTTTCCTATCGGGAAACCATCCGTGGCAGCGCCAAGGGTGAAGGCAAGTTCGCCCGCCAGACCGGCGGCAAGGGTCAGTACGGTCACGTTGTGATCGAGATGGAGCCCGGCGAACCGGGTTCAGGGTTCGAATTCGTCAACAAGATCGTTGGTGGTGTCGTGCCCAAGGAATACATCGGTCCTGCCGAAAACGGCATGAAGGAGACCTGCGAGTCCGGCGTGCTCGCGGGCTATCCGATGATCGATGTGAAGGTCACCATGGTCGACGGCTCCTATCACGACGTCGACTCTTCGGAAATGGCGTTCAAGATCGCCGGCTCCATGGCCTTCAAGGACGGCGTCAAGAAGTGCAATCCCGTACTGCTTGAGCCCATGATGAAGGTGGAGGTCGAAGTGCCCGAGGACTTCCTGGGCTCGGTCATCGGTGATCTCTCCTCGCGCCGTGGTCAGGTCGAAGGGCAGTCTGTCGACGATGGACAGTCCAAGGTCCAGGCGAAGGTGCCCCTGGCCGAGATGTTCGGCTACGCCACCCAACTCCGATCCATGACCCAGGGTCGGGGTATCTTCTCGATGGAATTCAGCCATTACGAGGAAGTTCCTCGCAATGTGGCCGAGGCCATCATCTCCAAGAATCAGGGCAAGTCCTGATCTTTCACCCACCCTCTCAACCCCCCGATTCTTTCCTCCAATGGCTCGCGAGAAGTTCGAAAGGAACAAACCCCACGTCAACATCGGCACAATCGGCCACGTTGATCACGGCAAAACCACCCTCACCGCCGCCATCACCAACGTGCTGGCCAAGAAGGGCCAGGCCAAGGCCCAGGCCTACGACCAGATCGACGGCGCTCCGGAGGAGCGTGAGCGCGGCATCACCATCAACACCGCCCACGTCGAGTACGAAACCGACAAGCGGCACTACGCCCACGTGGACTGCCCCGGCCACGCGGACTACGTGAAGAACATGATCACCGGCGCTGCCCAGATGGACGGCGCGATCCTGGTGGTGGCCGCCACCGACGGCCCCATGGCCCAGACCAAGGAACACATCCTGCTGGCCAAGCAGGTGGGTGTGCCCGCCCTGGTGGTCGCACTCAACAAGTGCGACATGGTCGACGACGAGGAGATCCTCGAACTGGTGGAGCTGGAGGTGCGGGAGCTGCTCAGCAGCTACGACTTCCCCGGCGATGACATTCCGGTGGTCCAGGTGTCCGGGCTCAAAGCTCTCGAGGGCGACGCCGAGTGGGAAGCCAAGATCGATGAGCTGATGACCGCCGTCGACGAGTCGATTCCCGAACCCGAGCGCGAGATCGACAAGCCCTTCCTGATGGCCGTTGAGGACGTGTTCTCGATCACCGGTCGCGGCACCGTGGCCACCGGCCGGATCGAGCGCGGCAAGGTGAAGGTGGGCGAGGAGATCGAGATCGTGGGCATCAAGGACACCCGCAAGACCACCGTCACGGGTGTGGAGATGTTCCGCAAGCTGCTCGACGAGGGCATGGCCGGCGACAACGTCGGACTGCTGCTGCGCGGCATCCAGAAAGAGGACATCGAGCGTGGCATGGTGCTGGTCAAGCCCGGCTCCATCACCCCCCACACCAAGTTCGAGGGTGAGGTGTACGTGCTCAAGAAGGAGGAAGGCGGCCGTCACACCCCCTTCTTCGCCGGCTACCGGCCGCAGTTCTACATCCGCACCACGGATGTGACCGGCCAGATCACCGCCTTCACCTCCGATGACGGTGCCAACGTCGAGATGGTGATGCCCGGCGACCGCATCAAGATGACCGGTGAGCTGATCTGCCCGGTGGCCATCGAGCAGGGCATGCGCTTCGCCATCCGCGAAGGCGGCCGCACCATCGGTGCCGGCGTGGTGTCCAAGATCATCGAGTGATCCGCACCGGGGGCGCTGCCCCACAGGGATGCCGGGGGGTAGCGACTGCCCCCCGCCTCCGGGGCCCAACCCGAGCCCCGGGTCGTTCTGACCTCCGCTCGGGTCTGTCGGCCCAGTACCTCGACAATTTCCGCCACCGTGGATGCCGCTGACCCGTCATGCATCCGATCCCGGCGCCTCCTCCAGCCCTCCCACTGTCATGTCTGCCACCATCGCCCAGCAGAAGATCCGCATCCGCCTGAAGGCGTTCGATCGCCGCATGCTGGATCTCTCCTGCGAGAAGATCATCGAAACCGCCGATCACACTGCCGCCACGGCGATCGGCCCCATCCCCCTGCCAACCAAGCGCAAGATCTACTGCGTGCTGCGCTCGCCTCACGTGGACAAGGACTCCCGCGAGCACTTCGAAACGCGCACCCACCGGCGCATCATCGACATCTACAGCCCCTCGGCCAAGACCATCGACGCCCTCATGAAGCTGGACCTGCCCAGCGGCGTGGACATCGAAGTGAAGCTCTGAGTGAGCCGCGGACCCCGGGGCTTCTTTCTAGGATCGGTGGGCACCTCCTGAACACGCCATGGCAGATCTGGCCGTCAGGGAGCTGCCCCTGTTCCCCCTTCCCGATGTGGTGCTCTTCCCCCAGGAAGTGCTGCCACTGCACATTTTCGAACCGCGCTACCGCATGCTCCTGCGCACCGTGATGGCGGAGGACCGCCGTTTCGGTGTGGTGCGCTGGGACCCCCAGAAACGACGCATGGCCGATGTGGGCTGCTGCGCCGAGATCATCCACTGCCAGACCCAGGAGGACGACCGCAGCAACATCGTGACCATGGGCCAACAGCGCTTCCGGGTGCTCGATACCGTGCGTGAGGCCCCGTTTCGCGTGGCCCTGGTCAGCTGGATCGAGGACGAGACGACCTCAGCACCCGGCGATCTCAGCACCCTTGCCGTTGAGGTGCAGCAGGCCCTGCGCGATGTCGTCGAACTCACCGCCAAGCTGGTTGGCAAGCCTGCCCAGCTCCCCAGCGACCTGCCGGATCTCCCCAGGGAACTGTCCTTCTGGATCGGCGCGCACCTGGGGGGACCCGTGGCCGATCACCAGCAGGCGCTTCTGGAGATCACCGACACCGCCGAGCGCCTGCGCCAGGAATTTCAGCTGCTTGATCACACCCGGCGTCAGCTGGCGGCACGCACGGTTCTCAAGGACACCTTCCAGCCCCAGTGATCTCGCTGCCCCTGACCCTGGGCGTCGCAGCAGCCACTGCCGCCGGCGCCACTGCCGCCGTGCTCTGGCAGCAACGCAACCGTCGCTACACCGACAGCAGCAGTGTGGCCGCCGCCTACGACCGCTGGACCGACGACCAGCTGCTGGAGCGCCTCTGGGGGGATCACATCCACCTGGGCCACTACGGCGACCCTCCGGGCCG
This sequence comes from Synechococcaceae cyanobacterium, assembly GCA_040883175.1. Classification (GTDB taxonomy): domain Bacteria; phylum Cyanobacteriota; class Cyanobacteriia; order PCC-6307; family Cyanobiaceae; genus NIES-981. The sequence continues at coordinate 5,740 of JBFLKL010000093.1, forward strand.
GCCAGGGACCGTGGATTTCCGCCAGGCCAAGGTGGCCTTCGTGCATGAACTGGCACGCTGGAGTGGCCTGGATCAGCTCCCCCGCGGCGCCCGGGTGCTCGACGTGGGCTGCGGCATCGGCGGCAGCGCGCGCATCCTGGCCCGGGACTACGGCCTTGAGGTGCTCGGCATCAGCATCAGCCCGGCCCAGATCGCCCGGGCCAGGGCCCTCACCCCGGCTGATCTGGGCCACTGCCGCTTCGCCGTGATGGATGCCCTGGCCCTCGATCTGCCCGATGGCAGCGTCGATGCGGTGTGGAGCGTGGAAGCCTGCCCCCACATGCCCGACAAGCAGCGTTACGCCGACGAGCTGCTGCGGGTGCTGCGGCCCGGAGGGCGGCTGGCGGTAGCCGACTGGAATCGCCGGGATCCGGCCGATGGCGCCATGAACAGACGCGAGCGCTGGGTGATGCGCCAGCTGCTCGAGCAGTGGGCCCATCCCGAGTTCGCCAGCATCCGTTCGCTGCGCCACAACCTCGAATCCAGCCCCTGGGCTGCCGGTCTGACGGTGGAGACCGACGACTGGACGGCGGCCACCCTGCCCTCCTGGATCGATTCGATCCTCGAAGGGGTGCGCCGCCCCGGCGCCGTGCTCGGGCTGGGGCCGAGGGCCGTGCTGCAGGGGCTGCGGGAAACTCCCACGATCCTGCTGATGCGCTGGGCCTTCGCCACAGGCCTGATGCAGTTCGGGGTGTTCCGGGGTTGCAAGAGCGGCCCTCAGGCCAGGTTGGTGAGCGGGTAGGCACCGAAGAGGGTGAGGTGCTCGCAGAGGGGCTCGAGCTCCTCGAGTGCGGCGGCCAGGGCTGCGGCCGGGTTCTGAGACTCCGGTGGCAGCTCCAGATCCACGAAGAAGATGTATTCCCCCAGCTCGCGCTTGGAGGGGCGCGATTCGATCCGGCTCATGTTGAGATGCCGGTGGGCAAAGCAGGCCAGGGCCCGCAGCAGGGCGCCAGGCTGATTGGAGCGCAGCGAGAAGGCCAGGCTGGCCAGCGGCCCGCTGCGGCCCCGGGGACCTCGCCGCAGCAGCAGAAAGCGGGTGCAGTTGCCCGCCGCGTCGTTGATCGGGTAGGCCAGCTCGGTGAGCCCGTGCTCGGCTCCGGCCTGGCGGGAGGCGATTGCGGCCCGGAAGCGGCTGCCGGCCACCATGCGGGCGGCGTCGGCCGTGGAACTGGTGGGCAGCTGCAGGGCATTCGGCAGGTGCTCAGCCAGCCACTGGCTGCACTGGGCCAGCGCCTGGGGATGGGAGAGCACTTCGCTGATGCCCGCAAGCGGACCACTGCCCAGCAGAGCATGGCGGATCGGCAGCACCAGGGCATGGGCGATCGCCAGATCGGGATGTTCCCAGAGTGCGTCGAGGCAGGCTGTCACTCCGCCCTCGACGGAGTTCTCCACCGGCACCACCGCGGCATCGCAGTCGCCGCCCGCCAGGGCCTGGATCACGGCGCGGATGCCGAGCTGGGGCACCAGCGCGGCCCCCTCCAGCCCCTCCAGCTGCATCAGCTGCAGCGCCGCCTGCTCGCCATAGGTGCCGACGGGACCGAGGAAGGCGATGCGCATCAGAACTGAGTAGCCGAACGGGAACCCGAAGGTGGGTCGATAGGATCATGCCGCGCCGGGCCGCAGGCCATGCCCCTCGCGTTCAGCGCCAGTCAGCAGCTGAGGCTGCCCATTCCCCACCAGAGCGAGCGGCTGGCCAGCTACCTGAACGAGGAGGAGAGGGTGGTGCAGGCGTTGCTCAACCCCAGGCAGCTGAAGCGGCTCGGCCCCGGGCACTACAGCTACAGCGTGACCCGGCTTCAGGTGTTCCAGCTGCAGATCCAGCCGGTGGTGGAGCTGCGCACCCAGCCCAGTCCGGGGCGCCTGGAACTGGAGGCACTCGACTGCCAGCTGGAGGGACTGGGGCTGGTGGATGACTTTCAGCTCACCCTGCACTCCTGGCTGGCGGCCGGCGAGAGCGGGCTGGAGGGGGAAGCGAGCCTGAGCGTGGAGGTGAGCCAGCCCCCGCTGCTGAAACTGATCCCGGCCCGGGTGCTGGAGAGCACAGGCCGTTCCGTCCTGTCCGGCATTCTGCTGGGCATCAAGGGACGGGTGGGCCAGCAGGTGGTGGAGGATTTCCAGCGCTGGTGCCGCCAGGGGTGAGCCAGGGCAGCCGGTGCAGGAAGCTGCGCCGGTGCAGGGGAGTGACGCCCAGCTGCAGCAGGGCCTGGCGGTGCAGGGCGGTGCCGTAGCCGACGTGGTGCTCAAGGCCGTAGCCCGGGTAGCGCACGGCCAGCTCCCGCACCAGCTGATCGCGGGCCTGTTTGGCGAGCACGCTGGCGGCCCCGATCGCTGGGCAGAGCCGGTCCCCCCGCACCAGGGTGGCCTGGGATCCACCCCAGCTCCGCAGCGGCAGCACGCCATCCACGATC
>JBFLKL010000094.1:0-8409 GCA_040883175.1 Synechococcaceae cyanobacterium
GGACGCAGTAAGGGCCATCGGGTCAGAGCGGATCCACCGCCACCAGGGGCCGCAGGGCGGGCGGCGGCTCACTGATCGGCGCCTCCAGCCGCGGGAAGATCCAGTAGGCCACGGCGTGCAGGGTGAGCACGATCACCAGGTTCTGCACCCACACCAGCAGCACCGCCGCCCACTGCACCTGCGCGAGCTGCACGGCGGCAGCAAGCCCCACCAGCCCCGCCAGCCGCTCCAGCAGGCCGGCGGCCGCCGAGGTGATCACCACCCAGAGGTTTTCGCCCACCAGCACCGACAGCACGGCCACCCGCACCAGAAACCCGGCGGCGCCGATCACGCTGCCCAGACCCCAGCTCAGCCACCAGCTGCAGCGACGCCGCCAGCACCAGCCCAGCCACAGGGCCAGCAGGCCGTAGGGGAACACCACCAGGGGGCCACGGATCGGCCCCATCAGGGCCACCAGCAGCAGGGTGGTCACAGCCACCCCCTCACAGGCGCAGCGCCAGCCGTGCCGCAGCTGCAGCAGGGTGAGCGGCAGGGGCAGGGCCAGCCGGAACAGGGGGCTGCCCACCGGCAGGTAGTAGAGCGCCACCCAGAGCAGGGCCGTGGCCGCGGCCAGATAGGCCGTGTCCATCAGCTGACGGGCCTGTCGGGGGCTGAGATGGCCGCCTGGGGGAGAGGCCATCAGGGATTGGTGGGGGCGGGGGCGGGCGCATTGGTGGGCTGTGGCGGCTGCGGCGGGCCCGAGGCCTCCGGGATCCGCTCGATCACCTCCACCTCGAAGGCCAGACCGGCGGCCCGCAACGCCTGGGTCACGGCCTCCGCCGGTGCGGCCGGATCGGCTCCGGTGAGCCGCAGGGTGAGGCGGTAGGGCACGGCGGCGGCTGCAGGAGCTGGCTGGGGGGCCACCGGGGTGGTGGCTGCCGGGGTGGGGACTGCGCCTGGGCCGGCGGCGGGGGGCTGGGGTGCGCCGGCGCCGGCAGCCGGGGTGGCCGCGGGGCCACCACCGGCGGGGCCCTGGGCGGTTGGCGGATCGCCGGCGGCGGCGGGCTGGCCGTCGGGGAAGCTGTCGCCGAGCTGCTCGCCCAGGGGGGTGCCGCTGCAGGCCGCGAGGCCCAGCGCCAGGGGCATGGTGAGCCCCAGGAACCAGCGGCTCCTGCGCCGATCGAAGCTGGGGATCCCCTGGCGTTCCATCAGCTGTCCGCGGCCCGGATCACCCGCACGGAACTGGCGCGCAGGCGGCCGCTCTTGGTGGTGGCGGGCGGCTTCCTGGCAGCCGGCTTGCGGCCCGTGGTCGGGCTGGCCGAGGTCTTTGCGGCGCTCGCCTTCCTGGCACCGCCGGCCTTCTTGCCGCTGGACTTCTTGGCGGCCAGGAGTTCCACAGCCTGCTCCAGGGTGATCGTGTCGGCGCTGGTGCCCTCCGGCAGGGAGGCATTCACCTTGCCCTGCTTCACGTAGAGCCCGTAGGGTCCGTCGAACAGCTGGATCGACTCCTCGCCGCCCTCGGGGATGCCCAGGTCCTTCAGGGCGGTGCGGCCACCGCGGCCGCGCTTGGGCATTGCCAGGAGTTCCAGGGCACGGCTGAGGCCCACGCTGAGCACGTCGTCCTCGGCCTTCAGGGAGCGGTAGTCCTTCTCCCCCTTGCCCTTGTCGTGCACCACGTAGGGTCCGAAACGCCCCAGCCCCGCCTGCACCTTGCCCCCGTCGGGATGCTCCCCGAGGAGCCTTGGCAGGCGCAGCAGACCGAGGGCGTCCTCGAGGGTCAGCTCCTCAGGCTTGACGCCCTTGGGCAGCGAGGCCCGCTTGGGCTTGGGATTGTCATCACTCACCTGGCCGCGCTGCAGGTAAGGGCCGTACTGGCCGAAGAGCAGATACACCGATTCACCCGTCTCCGGATCCTCTCCCAGCGCCTCAGGACCTTCGGCCTTCTGTTTCAGGATCAGTTCGGCCCTGGCCGCATCCAGATCAGCCGGAGTGATCTCCTGGGGCAGGGTGGCCTTGAGCAGCTCCTCCGTGCCGTCGTCGGCCACCCGCCTGGTCTCCAGGTAGGCGCCGAAGCGACCGATGCGCACCACGCAGGGCAGACCCTCGAGCTGCACCGTGCGCGAGGCGCCGGGATCGATGTCCCCCTCCCGCTGGGCCACCTGGGTCTCCAGGCCCTGGTCTCCCTTGTAGAAGCTCTCCAGGTAGGGCAGCCACTGAACCTTGCCGTGGGAGATCTCGTCGAGGGTGGTCTCCATCCGGGCCGTGAATCCCGTATCCACCAGATCGGGGAAGTGCTCTTCGAGAAGGGCCGTGACCGCGAAGGCCGTGAAGCTGGGGGTGAGCGCGTTGTTGGCGAGCGTGGCGTAGCCGCGGTCCACGATCGTGCCGATGATCGAGGCATAGGTGGAGGGACGGCCGATGCCCTCCTTCTCCAGGGTCTTCACCAGGGCAGCCTCGCTGTAGCGCGCCGGCGGCTGGGTCTGGTGGCCCAGGGCCTCCACGCCCCGGCAGGCCGGCGTGTCGCCCGCCACCAGGGCGGGCAGCAGCACCTCCTGGCCCTCCAGGGCGGCGTCGGGATCGTCGCTGCCCTCCACATAGGCCCGGAAGAAGCCGGGGAAATCGATGCGCTTGCCACTGGCCCGGAAGCCGGCGCTGCCGAGGGCGCCGCCGTCCACCTCCAGATCCACGCTCAGCATCGTCAGCCTGGCGTCAGCCATCTGGCTGGCCACGGTGCGCTTCCAGATCAGCTCGTACAGGGCCAGATCACGGCCCTCGAGGCCGGTGTCCGCCGGGTCACGGAAGCTCTCCCCCGCCGGGCGGATCGCCTCGTGGGCCTCCTGGGCGTTGCGGGCCTTGGTGGAGAACTGGCGCGGACCGGGGCTGAGGTAGTCCTGGCCGTATTTGGCGCTCACGCAGCTGCGGGCGGCGCTGATCGCCTGCTCGCTCAGGTGCACCGAGTCGGTGCGCATGTAGGTGATGAAGCCCCGCTCGTACAGCCCCTGGGCGGTGCGCATCGTGTCGCGGGCCGAGAGGCGCAGCTTGCGGTTGGCCTCCTGCTGCAGGGTGCTGGTGGTGAAGGGGGCCACCGGCTTGCGCACCGTGGGCTTGGCGTCCACCGCCGCCACCAGCCAGGGGGCCTGCTGCACGGCCTGCTGCAGTGCCCGGGCCTCGGCTTCGGCCAGCAGCCGCACCGTGCTGCCGGCCTTGAGGGCGCCGGTGCTCTCGTCGAAGTCGCCGCCGCCCGCGATCTTCACCCCGGCCAGGTGCGTGAGCTTGGCCTCGAAACCACTGCCAGCCTGCTCCAGCCGGGCCTTGAGGTCCCAGTAGCTGCCGCTGCGGAAGGCCCGCCGGGCCCGCTCGCGCTGCACCAGCAGGCGCACCGCCACCGACTGCACCCGGCCGGCCGAGAGCCCCCAGGCCACCTTCTTCCAGAGCAGGGGTGAGAGCGTGTAGCCCACCAGCCGATCGAGGATCCGCCGGGTTTCCTGGGCATGCACCAGCTCCATGTCGAGGTCGCGGGTCTGCTCCAGGGCCCGGCCGATCGCCTCCTTGGTGATCTCGTGGAACACCATCCGCTTCACCGGCACCCTGGGGCCCAGCAGCTGCAGCAGGTGCCAGCTGATGCTCTCGCCCTCGCGGTCCTCGTCCGTGGCCAGCAGCAGCTGGTCGGCGCCCTTGAGGGCATCCTTGAGCTCCTTGACCACCTTCTTCTTGTCCTTCGGAACCACGTAGAGGGGCTCGAAGTTGCTGGCGGTGTTCACGCCGAGGCTGGCCCACTTCTCGCCCTTGTGGGCCGCGGGGATCTCGCTGGCGTTGTTGGGCAGGTCGCGCACGTGCCCCATGGAGGCCTCCACGCGGAAGTCCCCGGGCAGGAACTTCCGGATGGTGCGGGCCTTGGTGGGGCTCTCGACGATGACCAGGGTGTGACCCACAGACAGGTGGACGACCGCTTCCCTCTTTATCGCACCAGCGGTCCAGGGCGACGCGGCCAACGCGGTTACAGTCGGCCCCAGCAAACTCTGGCCCCACAGCCGCTGTGATGTTTCTGCCCGGCGTGATGGTTCTGCCCGGCGCCCTCCCCACCGCGGTGATCGCCACCGTCGCCAGCCTCGACGCCGCCGGCGAGGCCATCGGCAGCGGCGCCGGCATCCCCGGGCTGGCCCTGCAGCTCAACGCCGGCGCGATCGCCCCGGAGGCGGCGGTGCTGGTGGCCCTGCTGGCCTGTCTGCTGGTGGACCTGGCGGGCGAGAGGGCCGCCAGCCGCTGGGTGCCCCCGTTCAGCTACGCCGGCCTGGGCGCTTCCCTCCTGCTGCTGGCGCTGCAGTGGAACACCGCCGACCTGCAGCCCTCCTTTCTGGGCAGCTTCCTGGCCGACAACCTGGCCATCGCCTTCCGGGCGGTGGTGGCCGCCTCCACCCTGATCACCCTGATGCTGAGCTGGCGCTATGTGGAGCGCAGCGGCACGCCGGTGGGCGAATACGCCGCCATCCTCCTGGCGGCCACCCTGGGGGCCATGGTGCTCTGCGGCGCCACCGATCTGGTCAGCATCTTCGTGTCACTGGAAACCCTCTCGGTAGCCAGTTATCTGCTCTCGGGCTACATGAAGCGGGACGCCCGCAGCTCCGAAGCGGCCCTGAAATACCTGCTCGTGGGTTCGGCGGCGGCGGCGGTGTTCCTCTACGGCGCCTCCCTGCTCTACGGACTCACCGGCGGCTCCACCAGCCTGGAGGCCGTGGCTCTGGCCCTGGAGACCAGCGCCAGCCCGATCGCGGCCCTGGCCCTGGTGTTCGTGCTGGCCACGGTGGCCTTCAAGATCGCCGCCGTGCCCTTCCACCAGTGGACCCCCGACGTCTACGAGGGCTCGCCCACACCGGTGGTGGCCTTCCTGTCGGTGGGCTCCAAGGCCGCCGGCTTCGCCCTCGCCCTGCGCATCCTGGTGGGTTGCTTCGGCAGCTTCGACGCCCAGTGGAAACTGCTGTTCACCGTGCTGGCGGTGCTGAGCATGGTGCTTGGCAACGTGGTGGCCCTGGCCCAGACCTCGATGAAGCGGATGCTGGCCTACAGCTCCATCGGTCAGGCAGGCTTCGTGATGATCGGCCTTGTGTGCGGCACCGAGGACGGCTACGCCGCCATGGTGCTCTACATGGCGGCCTACCTGTTCATGAACCTTGGGGCCTTCGCCTGCGTGATCCTGTTCTCACTGCGCACCGGCAGTGATCGCATCGCCGACTATGCGGGCCTCTATCAGAAGGATCCCCTGATCACCCTGGGCCTCAGCCTCTGCCTGCTGTCCCTTGGAGGCCTGCCGCCGATGCTGGGGTTCTTCGGAAAGATCTATCTCTTCTTCGCGGGCTGGGCCGATGGCCAGTATCTTCTGGTGGTGGTTGGTCTGCTCACCTCGGTGGTGTCGATCTATTACTACATCTCGGTGATCAAGATGATGGTGGTGAAGGAACCTCAGGAGGCCTCGGAGGTGGTGAAGGACTATCCGGAGATCAGCTGGTCACTCCCGGGGCTTCCCTCCCTGCGCGCCGCTCTCGTGAGCTGTGTGATCGTCACCGCCGTGGGCGGCATCCTCTCCAGCCCGCTGTTCACCTGGGCCAGCCAGAGTGTGACTGGAACACCGATCCTTCAGGGAACCCTTGGCTGAGTCACTGTCCGCCGGGCCACTGCCTGTTGGGTCCCTGCCTGCATCGGCCCTGCCGGTTGCCGAGCTCGTTGGTGTCGAGAAGGTCTACGGCAGCGGTGATGCCGAAGTGCGCGCCCTCGACGGTCTCGATCTGCAGGTCAACCAGGGCGACTACCTGGCGGTGATGGGGGCCTCGGGGTCGGGCAAGAGCACGGCCATGAACATCCTCGGCTGCCTCGACCGTCCCACCGCCGGCAGCTACCGCCTCAACGGCGTGCCCGTGGAGACCCTCAACGATGACCAGCTGGCCGATCTGCGCAACCGCGAACTGGGCTTCGTGTTCCAGCAGTTTCACCTGCTGCCCCAGCTCACGGCCCTGGAGAACGTGATGCTGCCGATGATCTACGCCGGGGTCCCGGCCCCCGAGCGGCGCGAGCGGGCCCGGCGGGCGCTGGAACGGGTGGGGCTGGGCCAGCGCCTGCACAACAAACCCAACCAGCTCTCCGGTGGGCAGCAGCAGCGGGTGGCGATCGCCCGGGCGATCATCAACGAGCCGGCCCTGCTGCTGGCGGATGAGCCCACGGGAGCTCTCGATTCCCACACCACCGAGGAGGTGCTGGACATCGTCGATGAGCTGCACCGCGGCGGCATCACCGTGGTGATGGTGACCCACGAGGACAATGTGGCCGCCCGGGCCGAGCAGGTGGTGCACTTCCGCGACGGGCGCATCACCGACTGAGGGCACAGGTCCGACTGGATCGCCAGCCAGTCTCCGGCCCGGGCCCGTCCCTGAAGGTGATGCTCAGCCCCCGAGCAGCGCAGCCTGCGTGGCGACGTTCACGGGCCGCTCGAGCCGCTGCAGGAGCTGGACCATCATCTGGGCGATCACATCACTGCCCAGGGGGTTGAGCAGATCGCCCCCGGGCTCGAAACCGCCCGGATCCACAGCAACCCAGCCACCATCGCTGGGCAGGCGCAACTCGAAGTGCAGGTGCGGGCCGGTGCTGAGGCCCGTGCTGCCGACGCGGCCGATGACCTCGCCCTGGCGCACGCGGTCCCCGGACTTCACGTACAGCTCGCTGAGGTGAGCGTAGAGGGTGCGCCGGCGGGGATTGTCGTGCTCCAGTTCCACGGCCAGGCCGTAGCCCCCGGCCACGCCGCTGCTCACCACCCGGCCGCCGAGCCCAGCCACCACCGGTGTGCCCGTGGAAGCGGCCAGATCGATGCCGGTGTGCATCAGCCAGCTGCCCAGGATCGGGTGCAGCCGGAAGCCGAAACCACTGGTGTTGACCCCCGTGCCGACCAGGGGGAACAGCAGGCGCCGGTTGCCGTTGCCGGCCACCGGCGCGGGCCGGGGGGTGATCGCGAACACATCAGCCAGGCGCAGGCTGCTGCCGTCACCGCTCAGCAGGGAGGCCACAGGAACGGTGAGAGGCGTGGTCAGAGGGGTGGTGAACACCTCACCCATGGCACCACTCCAGCCGCTGCGTCCGGCCTGCAGCTGTTCGCGGGCCGCCTCCAGGGCGGCGGGATCGCTGGGATCGAGGGGCCAGCCCTGGTCCTCGGAGCGGCCGCGCCAGCGAACCACCAGGCCTGTGCGGCATTCCTGCTCGGAGAGGGCGCCGCTGCGGCAGGCCTTGCGGTGGGCGGGTGCCTGCACGGGGGAGGCCATCGCACCGGTGCGGATGCGATCACGCTCGGCCTGGGTCACGACGCCATCGCGCACCAGTTCGTCAAGAGAACGGTCGAAGCGGCGCGGCTCCGGAGTGGCCAGGCTGGCGGGATCGGGCCGGAGGGATCGCGGCTGGGAGGGCTGGGCAAGGCGACGGGGCGGCTGGGCAGCCGCTGGCGGGGCGGCGGCCGGAGGGTTGGCGATCGGCCCAGGGGTTGCCGGCGCCGGCCGGGGCTGATCCGGCGGCGGGGTGAGGGCACCAGATCCAAGCGGCGGCGGGGGAGCCATGGCCGGCGCCGGCTGAGGGCGGGTCGGTTCGGCGGCAGGTTCCTGGGCCAGGGCCAGACCCAGGGCTCCGACGCTGGAGAGGGCCGCCAGGGAGGCCAGGCCTCTGCCCACGCGGCCTCTGCGCACACGGACCGGTTGCTGGAGCGGGAAGCAGGGCATGGGCGGGATTGTAATCAGACCCACCCGAGCTGCATCCGGTCTGGATCCACAGCCGTATCCGGCGCCACAACCGGTTCAGAACCGACGCAGCAGGCGGGTGGTGAGGGCTCCTCGGCGCAGGCGCAGGGCACCGTCGAGGCCCAGCCCGTCCACCTGCCAGCGGACGCCGGCGTGGAGCAGGCCCTCGGGACAGGGCTGCAGGCGGCTCTCCGCCAGGCGCCGGATGGCTTCACCGCTGCCGCCACCGCCGCAACCGGCCTGGTCGCGGGCCCAGGCGAGGGCCCGCAGCACGCGCCACTCCAGCCGCCGGGGCCGGGCCTGGGGGTGGCGGCGTCCGGCTCCTGCCAGCGCCTCCCCCAGGGCGATGGCACCGGGAGGCACGGTGTTGATGCCGTTCATGCCCACACCCACCTGAGCCCAGCGCACGCGATCGCCCCGCAGGCGCAGGCGGGGCAGCACTCCGGCCAGCTTGCGGCCCTGCAGCAGCAGGTCGTTGGGCCACTTGATGCGGGGCTGGAGGCCCAGGGCCTCCAGTTCCAGCGCCAGACCCACCACCACCGCCAGACCCAGGGCGACACCGGGTCGTGACGGCCAGGGCAGGGCCGCACTCAGCCACACGCCCCCGGGGGGCGAGTGCCAGGGCCGCCCCCGCTGGCCGTGCCCCCGACGTTGGCGCCGGGCC
>JBFLKL010000095.1:0-8969 GCA_040883175.1 Synechococcaceae cyanobacterium
GCAGAGCAGGCGGTTCCGGCCCGCGGGACCGGGCCGCTCCAGCTCCACCCAGCAGTAGTTGGCCTGCAGGGCCACCACCAGACCCCTGCCACTGAGCGCAGCGGCAGGGGTCTCAGGCGCCATGGCGACGCACCAGCAGGCGTACGGCCGCAGGTGCGGGAGACGAAGCGTCACTGGAGCGTGGTGGCTGCTCCATCTCCACTCGCTGCACCCGGTGGCCAGCCTGGCGCAGTCCCTCGGCGACCATCAGCTCCGGTTCGCCGCCATCCAGATCCACCTGCAGCCAGGCACCGGGTTCCAGGGCCTCGAGGGCCAGCCGTGAACGGATGAAGTTGAGCGGGCAGGGTGTGCCGCGCAGATCGAGGCAGGTCGTGGGTCTGGGCAGGGACGAAGCCATGGAAGCGGGGCGGCAGCGGATCAGGGCTGCTGCATCAGTCGCGATGGCCGAACAGGCCGCCGAACAGGCCGCTCTTGTGGGGATGCTTGTGGCCCCTGCTGGTGTGGTGGCCGGCCAGCTCCTCGAGCAGCTCGCGCTCGTGGTCGTTGATCTTGGTGGGCAGCTGCACCTTCACGTTGAACTGGTGGTTGCCGCGGGCCACGGGGTTGCCCAGCTTGGGCACCCCCTTCCCCTGCAGGCTGAGCACCGCCCCGGGCTGGGTGCCGGCGGGGATCGTCAGCTGCTCGTGGCCGTCCACGGTCTCCACCTCGATCGTGTCGCCGAGGATCGCCTGCAGGTAGTTGAGCGTCACCTCCGACTGGATGGTGATGCCATCCCGGCGCAGGTGGGGATGGGGCTGCACGCTCAGGAACACATACAGGTCGCCGGCGGGGCCACCCCGCTGGCCGGCGTTGCCCTCGCTGGCGACGCGCAGGCGCGTGCCCGAGTCGACACCGGCGGGGATGTTGATCCGCAGCTTCTTGCGCACCTGCTGCAGGCCCTGGCCACCGCAGGCGGAGCAGGGATCGGCGATCACCTCACCGCTGCCCTCGCAGGTGGGGCAGGGGGCGACCTGGGTGAAGCTGCCGAAGGGGGTGCGGGTGGCACGGCGCACCTGGCCCGCCCCGCCGCAGGTGGGGCAGGTGGTGGGCCCGCTGCCGGCCTTGGCACCGCTGCCGTTGCAGGTGCTGCAGGTTTCCAGGTGACGGATCTGCACCTCCTTCTCGATCCCGAACACCGCCTCCTGGAAGCTGATCGTCAGATCGAGGCGCAGATCGTCGCCCTGGCGCGGACCGCGCCGCCTGGGCCCGCCGGCGGCCGCGCCGCCGAAGCCGCTGAAGAAGGTCTCGAACAGGTCGGCGAAGCCGCCCATGTCACCCATGTCCGGCATGCCGGCGGCACCGCCCAGGCCGGCCTCGCCGAACTGGTCGTAGCGGGCCCGGGTCTGGGGATCACTGAGCACCTCGTAGGCGCGGCCGATCTCCTTGAAGCGCTCCTCCGCTCCCGGATCCTTGTTGATGTCCGGGTGGTACTGGCGCGCCAGACGCCGATAGGCCCGCTTGAGGCTGTCGGCATCGGCATCCCGGCTGACCCCGAGCAGGTCGTAGTAATCGGCCATGGATCAGGAGTCGGAAGTGGGCACCGAGCCCTCGCCGTCGGCCGGGGACTCGGCTGGGGGTGCGGAGCCGCCGGCAGCGGCGACGGCTCCTGAACCGGGACCGGGCCCCATGGACACCTTCACCAGGGCATGGCGGAGCACGCGACCGTGGAGCTGGTAGCCGCGCTGCAGCTCGGCGATCACCACGTCCTCGGGATGCTCATGGCTCTCCTCCCGGAGCACCGCCTCATGCAGGCTGGGATCGAAGGGTTCTCCCTCCACGCGCATCGGCGAGACGCCCAGCTGCTTGAACACGTCCACCAGCTGCTTGTAGAGCCCCTGATAGCTGCGGTGGAGGCTCTGGGCCTCCTCATGCTGGGGGTTGAGCTGCTGACGCGCCCGCTCGAAGTTGTCCACCACCGGCAGGATCTCGCTGAGGGTGCTGCAGGTGATCTGCAGGCGCAGATCGTCCTGGTCGCGGCTCTGACGCTTGCGGAAATTGTCGAAGTCAGCCGCCAGGCGCATGTACTGGCCATTGAGGTTGTCGTGCTCGGCCCTCAGGGCCGCGAGCTGGGCCTCAAGCTGGGCGGCCCGTTCCAGGGGGTCGGTGGTGGGGGCGACGTCTTCGCCGGGGCCGGGGCCGCCAGGGGGGGTCTGGAGGTCGCGGCCGGCCTGGGGATCCTCCTGCTCCACGGAGGTCGTGGCTGTGGCCTCCTGGAGTGGGTGCTGCAGATCAGCTCCGGCACTGGACTCGGGCCCCACCGCAGGTTCTCCACTCATGGCTGACAGGTGCACAATTTCCTTCTAGACATGTTGGAACTTGAGGGCCTCCCCCCACAAGCGGGGGAAGCCCGCACCTTGGACGCATGACCCTCACCCCGTCCAGGCCCGTACCGGAAGCCGTCAGCGCCGCCCAGCAACGCCTGGAGATCGAGCTGCTGCGCGGCGAGCCGGTGCTCAGCGCCGAGCAGCTCCGACCCGAGCTGCTCAACAACACCGTGCTTCCTCTGGAGCGCTGGCTGCAGCTGGGCGCCTGCCCGGCCGGTGAGCCCGAGGCCGGCCAGCTGCCGGTGGCGGTGCCGAGTCACTGGGACCGCGAGCAGCGGCAGTTGCTGGCCACCGAACTGAACCACAAGGGCTACCTGCCCCAGTTCCGCCTCGCGCTCAGCCCGGACATCCAGGAGGCCCTGGGTCGCACCCTCGAGATTCCCGAAACCGCCATCCCCCTGCACTCGCTCACCGACGAGCTGGGGTTGCAGGCGGACAGCGATGAACTCCACGAGATCTCCGAACTCGAGGATCTCGAGGCGAACCTGGCCCGAACCAGCGCCGATGCCAGCACCTCGCCGATCATCAATCTGGTGAACCGCCTGCTGGTGGAGGCCCTCAGCATCGAGGCCAGCGACATTCACATCGAGCCCCAGGAGCATTCCCTGGAGGTGCGCTTCCGGCTCGACGGGGTGCTGCAGAAACGCTTCGAGGATCTGCCCAGGAGCCTCATGCCGGCGGTCACCTCCCGGATCAAGATCATGGCCGATCTGGACATCGCCGAACGGCGGATGCCTCAGGACGGCCGCATCCGGCGCCGCTTCCGCGGCCGCCGCATGGACTTCCGGGTGAGCACCCTGCCGAGCCGCAACGGCGAGAAGGTGGTGCTGCGGCTGCTGGACAGCGGCGCCACCGAGCTGGGGCTGGAGAACCTGATCACCGACCCCGAAGCCAGGCGGAGCCTGCGCGACCTGGGCACCAAGCCCTACGGCATGGTGCTGGTGACCGGACCGACGGGCTCAGGCAAATCCACCACCCTCTATGCCCTGCTGGCGGAGCGCAACGATCCGGGCATCAACATCTCCACCGTGGAGGACCCGATCGAGTACACCCTGCCCGGCATCACCCAGACCCAGGTGAACCGGGAGAAGGGTCTGGACTTCGCCACGGCCCTGCGGGCCTTCATGCGGCAGGACCCGGACGTGCTGCTGGTGGGGGAGACACGCGACCTGGAAACCGCCAAGACCGCCATGGAGGCGGCCCTCACCGGCCACCTGGTGATGACCACGCTGCACTGCAACGACGCCCCCAGTGCCATCGCCCGGCTGGATGAAATGGGGGTGGAACCCTTTCTGGTGAGCGCTTCGCTGCTGGGAGTGATCTCCCAGCGCCTGGTACGGCGGGTCTGCAATGCCTGCCGCATCCCCTACCACCCCGAGCACGGGGAACTCGGTCGCTTCGGTCTGATGGGCAGCCAGGAGTCGGCGGTCACCTTCTACAGGGCCAACACCACCCACGTGGGCATGGAGGGCTGCTGTCCGGTGTGCAACGGCACGGGCTACAAGGGCCGCATCGGCGTGTTCGAGATCCTGCGCATGAATGACGAGATCTCGGCGGCGATCGCCAAGCGCCAGAGCACCGACGTGCTGCGCCGGATGGCACTGGAAACCGGCATGAAGACCCTGCTGGGCTATGGCCTGCAGCTGGTGCGGGAGGGCCACACCACGCTGGCGGAAGTGGAGCGGATCCTGCTCACCGATTCCAGCCTGGAGAGCGAACGCCGCGCCCGGTCCCTGCACGGACTCACCTGCAGGAGCTGCGGTGCGGGGCTGCGGGAGGAATGGCTTGAATGTCCCTACTGCCTCACGAGCACCGAGCTCTGAAGTCCGCCTGTTCAGGTTCCCCATGGCCGTGATGATCGAGGATCTGATGAGTCAGCTCGTTGCCGACGGCGGCAGTGACCTGCACATCAGCGCCGGTTTGCCCCCCTACGGGCGTTTCAACGGCCAGCTGCGGCCGATCCAGGAGGAGCGGCTCGACAGCGATGCCTGCAACAAGCTGATCTTCTCGCTGCTGAACAACTCACAGCGCAAACAACTGGAGCAGAACTGGGAGCTGGACTGCTCCTACGGACTGCGGGGCGTGGCCCGCTTCCGGGTGAACGTGTTCCGGCAGCGGGGCACCTATGCGGCCAGCCTGCGGGCCCTGGGCAACGAGATACCCAGCATGGAGTCCCTGGGGCTGCCGCCGATCGTGGAGGAGACAAGCCGCCTGCCCAAGGGCCTGGTGCTGGTGACCGGACCCACGGGGTCGGGCAAGACAACCACCCTGGCGGCGATCCTGGATCACATCAACAAGACCCGGGCCGAGCACATCATCACGATCGAGGATCCGATCGAGTTCACCTACAGATCCGACAAGAGCGTCGTGCATCAGCGGCAGGTGCACGATGACACCCGCAGCTTCGCCAACGCCCTGCGGGCATCCCTGCGCGAAGACCCCGACGTGATCCTGGTGGGTGAACTGCGCGACCTGGAGACGATCCAGCTGGCGATCACCGCAGCCGAAACCGGTCACCTGGTGTTCGGCACCCTGCACACCAGCTCCGCCGCCCAGACGGTGGACCGGATGGTGGACGTGTTTCCCGCCGGCCAGCAGACCCAGATCCGGGTGCAGCTCAGCACGAGCCTGGCGGCGGTGTTCGCCCAGACCCTCTGCGTGCGCCACAACCCGGCTCCTGGGGAACTGGGCCGTGTCATGGCCCAGGAGATCATGATCAACACCCCCGCCGTCGCCAACCTGATCCGCGAGGGCAAGACGGCCCAGCTCTATTCCCAGATCCAGACGGGCGGACAGATGGCGATGCAGACCCTGGAGAAGGCGCTGGCAGACCTGGTGGTTGCCAACCAGGTGACCATGGATGAGGCCCTCTCCAAGACCACCAAGCCCGAGGAACTCAAGCGTCTCATCACCCAGCTCAGCTGATCCGCCGCCGCCCCCTGCGTCGACCACAGCACAGGCCCAGCCATGCCCACCTTCACCGCCAGCTACACCAACAGTCGAGGCAGGACGCAGGCCATCGAGGTCGATGCCGGCGATGCCCTGCAGGCCAAGCGCCGCCTGCGCCAGCGCGGGATCCGGGTCACCGACATCAAGGTCAAACCGAGAAGCTCGGCCAGCAGCCAGCGGGCCCAGCGGGAACTGCAGCAGAAGCTGCGGTTCGCGGGTCTGAAGAGCATCTTCGAACGCCGGCCGGGCATCAAACACCGGGCCGTTTTCGCGAGCAAGATGGGCGCCCTGGTGAGCACCGGGGTACCGATCATCCGCAGCATCGACCTGATGGCATCGCAGCAGAAGCTGCCGCTGTTCAAGCGTGCCCTCGAATCGGTGAGCCTGGAGTTGAACCAGGGAAACAGCCTCGGCACGGCGCTCCGTGCCTGGCCGACTGTGTTTGATCGGCTCACGATCGCCATGGTGGAAGCCGGAGAAGCCGGCGGGGTGCTCGATGAAGCCCTGCGCCGGCTGGGACAGCTGCTGGAGCAGAACGCCAGGCTGCAGAACAAGATCAGAGGCGCACTGGCCTATCCGATCGCCGTACTGGTGATCGCGATCGCGGTGTTTCTGGGAATGATGCTGTTCATCATTCCGATTTTTGCCGACCTCTATTCCCAGCTGGGTGGCGAGCTGCCAGCCTTCACCCTCTTTTTCGTCAACATCAGCAATCTGCTGCGCTCCAGTGCCGCTCTTTTCCTGGCCGCCGGCCTGGCGCTGGCGATCTTTCTGTTCGTGCGGTTCTACAAAACCCACTACGGCCGACGGCGCGTCGATGCCGTGATGCTGAAACTGCCGCTGTTCGGGGATCTGATCCAGAAAACAGCCACCGCACGATTCTGTCGTACGTTCAGTTCACTCAGCCGAGCCGGGGTGCCGATCCTCCTCTCACTTGATGTGGTGCGCGAGATCACCGGCAACTCCATCATTGCCGACACCATCGCCAACAGTCGCGACGATGTGATGCAGGGTATTCCGCTGAGTGTTGCATTGGGGAAGACCAAGGCATTCCCAGACCTCGCTCTCAGCATGTTGTCTATCGGCGAGGAAACCGGTGAGATGGATACGATGCTCTCAAAGGTTGCCGATTTCTACGAAGACGAGGTTGAAAATGCCACCAAGGCACTGACATCACTACTCGAACCCCTGATGATCATCGTGGTGGGTGGCATTGTGGGTGTGATTCTGGTGGCCATGTACCTGCCGATGTTCAACATCTTTGATCAGATCCGCTGACTTGCGCCGCCAGGGCCCTGCCGGCGATCCAACCGGAGGTCCAGCAGTGCTGGAAGTTGAAGCCGCCGGTGATGCCATCCACATCCAGCAGTTCCCCCACGACGTAGAGGCCGGCCTGGCGTCGGCTCTCCATCGTGGCCAGATTCACCTCCCCCAGCGTCACGCCACCGGCGGTGACGAACTCCTCGCCGAACGGCCCCCGGCCACTCACCGCATAGATGGAATCCCGCAGAGCGGCGATCAACCGGCGCTGCTGCTCACGGGTCAGCTCCGCCCAGCGTCGATCCGCCTCCACCTCCGCCCCGCCCAGCAGGTGCTGCCAGAGCCGGCGGCTCAGCTCCGGCCAGGGGCGGGCCCCAGCCAGCTGCCGGCGGGCCTGGGAGCGGCGGGCCTGCTGGAACAGCTGCTCCAGATCCGCCTGGGAGCGGCCGCCGCTCCAGTCCACCCGCAGCCGGGCCAGGTAGCCGCAGGCCTGAAGATGGCGGGCAGCGAAAGCGGTGAGCCGCAGGGTGGCGGGACCGCTGAGGCCCCAGTGGGTGATCAGCACCGGCCCCCGCTGACGCTGGATGCCGCCATCGGGCAGCTCCAGGCTCATGCCCACCGGATCCATCGCCACCCCGGCCAGAGCCAGCAGGGGCTCGCCGGCCAGGGCCAGGGTGAACAGCGAGGGCACCGGCGGCACCAGGCTGTGGCCCAGGGTCGCCGCCAGGCGCCGGCCACTGGGATGGCTGCCGGTGGCCAGCACCAGCTGACCGGCCGTGACCGGGCGGGCCTGCCCCCGCAGCTCCAGGGCAAAGCCCGCCGGCGTGGGGACCACCGCCTGCAGCGCCACGCCGGTGTGCAGGGTCACGCCGGCGGCGGCGGCGGCGCGCCGCAGGGTGTCCACCACCGAGCTGGAGCGGTTGGAGCGGGGAAACAGACGGCCGTCAGGCTCCTCCACCAGCTCCAGGCCATGGTCGTGAAACCAGGCCAGGGCATCTCCCGCCGCGAAGCGGGAGAAGGGGCCGCGCAGCGCCCGGCTGCCCCTGGGGTAGTGGGCCACCAGCTCGCGGGGGTCCCAGCAGGCATGGATGACGTTGCAGCGGCCACCGCCGCTGATGCGCA
This sequence comes from Synechococcaceae cyanobacterium, assembly GCA_040883175.1. GTDB lineage: Bacteria > Cyanobacteriota > Cyanobacteriia > PCC-6307 > Cyanobiaceae > NIES-981. Next base: position 7,695 of record JBFLKL010000095.1, read on the forward strand.
CCTTGTGCAGGGGCTCGGGGGTGGCCTCCAGGAGATGCACGCCCCGCACGCCGGCCTCCGCGGCGGTGATGGCGGCCATGAAGCCGGCCGGACCGCCACCGGCCACCACCACCGGCAGGCGCTCAGGATCCATGGCTGGGCAGCATGGGGGGATGGAGCAGCATCTGAATCCAGGCCGGCCGGGGGCCAGCTACCGCTTCAGTGTGGCGCCGATGATGGACTGCACGGATCGGCACTTCCGTGTGCTGATGCGCCAGATCACCCGTCACAGCCTGCTCTACACGGAGATGGTGGTGGCCCGGGCCCTGCACCATGCGCGCCGCGCTGACGGAGCCGAGCGACCCGGCGGTCGGCTGGAGCGTCTGCTCGGCTTCGACCCCTGCGAAAAGCCGCTGGCTCTGCAGGTGGGCGGCGATCAGCCGGAGCTGCTGGCCGAGGCCGCCCGGCTTGCTGCCGACTGGGGTTACGACGAGATCAATCTCAACGTGGGCTGCCCAAGCGAGAAGGTGCAGCAGGGCCGCTTCGGGGCCTGCCTGATGGCTGAACCGGAGCGGGTGGCGCGCTGCGTGGAGGCGATGGCGGCTGCGAGCCCCCTGCCGGTGACCGTGAAGCACCGCATCGGCATCGACAGCCGCGACTCCTACCCTGACCTGCTGGGCTTCGTGGACACCGTGGCGACCGCCGGAGCGCGGCGTTTCAGTGTGCACGCGCGCAAGGCCTGGCTGCAGGGCCTGGACCCGAAGCAGAACCGCACCATCCCGCCGCTGCGCCACGACTGGGTGCACCGGCTCAAGGCCGAACGGCCAGGGCTCACCATCGAGATCAACGGCGGGTTGCAGAGCCTGGACGACTGCCTTGCCCAGCTGCAGCATGTGGATGGAACCATGGTGGGGCGAGCCGTCTACGACCATCCGCTGCGCTGGATCGCCGTTGATCAGGCGATTCACGGGGCCACCATCCAGGACGCCGGCAGAACGCATCTGGCCAGCGCGGCGGCAGTGGTTCGCGGCCTTGTTCCCTACGCCGAGCGCTGGTGCGGCCGGGGCGAACGGCTCTGGCCACTGGCCCGCCATCTGGTGAAGCTGGTGCAGGGGGTGCCGGGGGCCCGGAGCTGGCGCCACCAGCTCAGCCGGGCCGCCGGGGAGCGCCGGGCCGGAGCGGAGGTGCTAGCGCTGGCCGCCAGCCAGCTGGAGGAGGCTCAGTCCTCGGCGCCGGGGTAACCGCCGTCGCCGTCCTGGAAGCCACCCTCAAAACCGCCGCCTCCAGCGCCTCCGC